>NZ_AP017367.1:0-280000 GCF_001548395.1 Leptolyngbya sp. O-77 | reverse complement strand
TGGGGGTTGCTGAGTCAACGGTGAGATACCACTCTGTCAGAGCTAGAATTCTAACTGAATGCCGTTACCCGGCTTTAGGACCGTATCAGGTGGGCAGTTTGACTGGGGCGGTCGCCTCCTAAAAGGTAACGGAGGCGCGCAAAGGTTCTCTCAGGCTGGTTGGAAATCAGCCGTAGAGTGTAAAGGCAGAAGAGAGCTTGACTGCAAGAGCTACAACTCGAGCAGGGTGGAAACACGGCCTTAGTGATCCGACGGCGCTGAGTGGAAGGGCCGTCGCTCAACGGATAAAAGTTACTCTAGGGATAACAGGCTGATCTCCCCCAAGAGTTCACATCGACGGGGAGGTTTGGCACCTCGATGTCGGCTCATCGCAACCTGGGGCGGTAGTACGTCCCAAGGGTTGGGCTGTTCGCCCATTAAAGCGGTACGTGAGCTGGGTTCAGAACGTCGTGAGACAGTTCGGTCCATATCCGGTGCAGGCGTAAGAGTATTGAGAGGATTCTTCCTTAGTACGAGAGGACCGGGAAGAACGCACCGCTGGTGTACCTGTTATCGTGCCAACGGTAGACGCAGGGTAGCCAAGTGCGGAGTGGATAACCGCTGAAAGCATCTAAGTGGGAAGCCCACCTCAAGATGAGTACTCTCATGGCATAAGCCAGTAAGGTCACCCGCAGAACACGGGTTGATAGGCTCTAGATGGAAGTGCAGTGATGTATGAAGTCGAGGAGTACTAACAGACCGAGGGCTTGACCTCGTTTTCGTATTTTGTATGATTTGATGTCTGGATGATTTTCTATGCAGCCTTCTGGGTTTTGACTCCTAAAGTTGGAGTTAGATATCCCAATGAGTTTCCTGGTGCCTATGGCGGTGTGGAACCACGCTCATCCATCCCGAACTGAGTTGTGAAACGCATCTGCGGCGAAGATAGTTGGTGGGTAGCTGCCTGCAAAAATAGCTCGGTGCCAGGGCGATTATCAGCCCCTCTGTTGTTTTATAAGACAATAGGGGGTGCTGCTTTTTAAAGCTGCTTGTTATGTCTTTCACTTTGAGGGGAATAATAGTCTTGTCAATGCTTTTCGCTCTCAGGGTGCATTGTTATGGCAAGTGCTGGTTTGAACAAATGGATCGTGAGTGGTAATTTGGGCGCTGATGCTCAGATGAAAACGGTTGATTTGCGGAATGGAGAGAAGGCTCAGGTTGCTGAGGCAACGCTTTACGTTCGTAGCCCTCGAAATCGCGATGAGTCTTTTACGGTGTCGTTAAGTATTTGGGAGAAGTCTGCGGCCTGGCGCAAGCTCCCGTATTTGAAGAAGGGATCTTTAATTATTTGCACGGGAAATTTGGAACCTAATCCTTACATTTCAAGCAACGGTAATGTTCCGAAGGCTGGGCTGTCGATGACAGTGCTGGATATTGATTTGGATATTGTGCGTGATGGGAGTGATAGTGATGCATCAGAATCACTATCTGCTGTCTAGCGTCAAGATGCTGACGATTCTGATGTGTGTTGAAGTGCCCAGTCGATCTGTTTGAACAGATCGTCTAGGGTTGAGGTGTTTTGAATGATGACGTTAGCGTGGCTAATTTTCTGACTGATTGGCATTTGGCTGTCGATGCGAGCGTGGATTTGTTCTAGGCTGAGGCGACCGTTGCCGGAGCCTTCTACGTTTCGCTGCATAAGACGTTCAATTTGTTGTTCGCGAGAGCAGTTGACGACCCAGATTTCGTTGACTAGATCTGTCATGCGGGCTTCGAATAGGAGTGGCACGACGACGACTGCGATCGCCTCTCGCCGCCGTGCCAATTCCTGTAGCTCTGCGGTGATACGATCGCGCACGTAAGGATGGATGCGCTGCTCGATCCAGAGGCGCTCTGGTGGGCTATTAAAAATGATCTCTCCAAGTCGGGCGCGATCGAGTCGTCCATTGGGCATGAGAATACTTGGCCCGTAGCGTTCCACAATTTCATAAAGGACAGAACGCCCAGGTTCAACTGCTTCTCGTGCATATACATCGGCATCTAGTACGGGAAGCTGTTGGACTGCTGCCAAATAGTTTGAAATTGTGGTTTTTCCCATCCCAACGCCGCCAGTGAGTCCAATTGTGCGGGGTGGCGCACTCCGGGTAGAACTATAGCTGCGATCGCTCATAGAGTCACCCTGCTTGTTTAGGAACTCTTTGCCCATTTGACTAATGCTTGCGTCAATCCCTCCAAAGTATACTCTTCTGCCTCTATGTCCACTCGTCCAAATGCGGCTTGGCAGGCTTGTGAGGTTTGGGGACCGATCGATGCCAAGCAGATGGAGCTTGACAGTAAGCTGGGATTAGTGTCTAGAGTTTGACAAAAAGCGGTGAAAAGTTGCTTGAAGCAGTGTACTGTTTTCGAGCTTGCAAACGTAATGATATCGACGTTTTGGTTTTGAAAGGCGTGTTGTACTTCTGCCGCGATGGCTTTCGCGCAGCCTGATTCGTAAGCAGGGACTTCGACGACTGCTGCGCCGCTGTGGGTAAAAGCCTGAACGAGAACGTCTCGACCGCCCGTTTCGACTCTGGGGAAGAGAATGTTTAACCCTTGCAGAGGTTCGGGAAAATGCTCGACTAGGGCATCGGCCACAAAGTCAGGCGGGATAAAGTCGGGCTGAATGCCATAGTGCTGGAGCTGGGCGGCTGTTTTTTGTCCGACCACAGCGATTTTGATTCCGTTTAGGGAGCGGGAGTCCTGATTTTGGGCAAACAGGCGCTGAAAGAAGGCATCGACCCCGTTTGTTGAGGTCAAGATCAGCCAGTGGAACTTGGGCAGATGGGCGATCGCCCCATCGAGGGCATCCCAGCTTGAGGGCGGGCCGATCTCCAGAGTCGGCATTTCTAGCACGGTTGCGCCCTGGGCTTGCAGGAGTTGTGTAAAGGAGCTAGATTGTCCTGCGGCGCGGGTTACTATCACTGTTTTGCCGGAGAGGGGCAGCGGCATGGGCTGATCTGCTGGAGAATGTATCTGCAAGGTGGAGTCGGACACGGGCGCGGTTGCAGGTGACGAGGGAATTGAGCTAACTCCATTTTGGGCTAAGGACGGGGGAGCAAGATAGGGGCGGAGGGCGACAACTTCACCAATTGTAATGACGGCGGGTGATAGCGCTTCGTGGGCGGTTTGTCGTACAACCGCTTCCAGCGTGCTTGTCCACACTTGCTGCTGAGGATGCCCGGCCCAGCGAATAATGGCGATGGGGGTGTGGGGCGATCGCCCGTTGGCAATTAACCGCTCCACAACGACCGCAAGCTGTTGGGTTCCCATCAGCACAACCAGCGTATCTATTCCCGCCAGCGCCGGCCAATTCAGCGCATCCGGCTCATGAGCGCTCACTACGGCAAAGCTGCGGCTTAGCACCGGGTCTGTGAGAGGGATACTTGCCAACAGGGGCCCTGCCAGAGCTGAGGAAATGCCAGGGACGACTTCAAAGCGACAGCCTGCTGCGTTCAATGCCTGAATTTCAGACGCAGTGCGCCCAAAGATGAACGGGTCGCCGCTTTTGAGTCGAACCACTTGTAGCCCCTGCTGGCACAGGTCAACCAGAAGGCGATCGATTTCTGATTGTTTGAGGCTGGGCTGCCCCCCGCGCTTTCCGACGTGAATACGCTGGCAGCTTGCTGGCGAAAGGTCGAGCAACTCTGGAGAAACGAGCGCATCGTAGACAACCGCTTCAGCCCGCTCCAAGCGCGATCGCCCCTGCAAGGTCAGGTAATCTGGCAGCCCTGGGCCTGCGCCGACAATAGACACGAACCCTGTTGGCGTACAGTCTGGCTGAGAAACTGGGTGGGGGGCGATCGCCATCAATCTCCACTTGCGAATTACACAAAAGCTGGCTAAGAAGACCCGCCAAAGTTACGCCTCTGGATGCTCCGAACCCGCAACCTCGCGAGTCCTATTGCGATCGACCTTCAACACCAACACCCCCAACGGCGGCAGGCAAAGATCGATCGAGTAAGGACGACCGTGGAACGACCACTCATCGGCCCACTTTCCGCCCAAGTTGCCCATGTTGCTACCACCATATTCGCGAGCATCGCTATTGAACAATTCGCGGTAGAACCCAGGTTCTGGCACACCGACGCGATAGTGCGCGTGCGGCTGGGGTGTAAAGTTGCAAACCGTAATCACATAGTCTTCAGGATCTTTGCCCTGGCGAATGAAAGATACAACACTGTGGCGATTATCGTTGCAATCAATCCACTCAAAACCGTCGTAGGAAAAGTCTTGCGTATAGAGTGCTGGCTCACTCCTGTAGAATTCATTGAGCTTGCTCACAAAATGCTTCAGCTTTTGGTGCGGTTCGTATTGCAGCAGATGCCACTCCAAATCGCCCCACACGTTCCACTCATTCCACTGGCCAAACTCGTTGCTCATAAACAGCGTCTTTTTGCCTGGATGCGTGTACATGTAGGTGTACAGGCATCGCAAATTAGCATACTTTTGCCATTCATCTCCTGGCATCTTGCCAATCATGGCGCTCTTTCCATGCACCACCTCATCATGAGAAAACGCCAGCATAAAGTTCTCGCTGAAGGCGTACATGATGCTGAAGGTGATGTTGTTTTGGTGGAACTGGCGGAACCACGGGTCCATGTGGAAATAGTCCAACATGTCGTGCATCCAGCCCATGTTCCACTTCAGGTTAAACCCAAGCCCGCCAACATAGGTGGGCCAGGATACCATCGGCCAGGTCGTCGATTCCTCGGCAATGCTGAGGATGCCAGGAAAGTAGCTGAAAATAACGTGGTTCATCTGGCGCAAGAAGTCTGCTGCTTCCACGTTTTCTCGACCGCCATACTGGTTGGTCACCCACTCCCCAGGCTTACGCTGATAGTCGAGATACAGCATAGAGGCGACCGCATCAACCCGGATGCCGTCGATGTGGTACTTGTCGAACCAGAACAGGGCGTTGGCAACGAGGAAATTGCGAACCTCGTTACGAGAGTAGTTGAAGACCAGCGTGCCCCACTCCTTGTGTTCGCCTTTCCGGGGATCGGCGTGTTCGTAGAGGTGCGTGCCGTCGAATAGTGCCAGTCCATGTCCATCCTTAGGGAAATGGCCCGGAACCCAGTCTACGATTACGCCAATGCCGTTTTGGTGGCACTGATCGATAAAGTACATCAAGTCCTGGGGAGAACCGTAGCGCGAGGTCGCGGCGTAATAGCCCGTGACCTGGTATCCCCAAGAGCCATCAAAGGGATGTTCAGCGATGGGCAGCAGTTCAATATGAGTGAAGCCCAGTTCTTTGACATAGGGAATGAGCTTATCGGCAAGTTCGCGATAGGTCAGGAAGCGTGCGCCCGGCTTGAGATCCGCGACAATGACAGGCGGCTCTTCGGTGCCATCGGGGCGGATGTAAGGTTCGGCAGAGGAGGCGTGGAGCCAGGAACCGAGGTGGACTTCGTAGACTGAAATAGGCTGGGTCAGCGGATCGGTCTGGCGGCGCTTTTCCATCCAGTCTTGATCCTGCCATTCATAGGTTTCCAGGTCTGCCACGATAGAGGCAGTCTTAGGGCGTACTTCTTGAAAAAAACCGTAGGGATCGGATTTTTCGTAAATATGCCCTTCCTGGTTTTTGATTTCGTACTTGTAGTGAGTGCCTGCGCCCAACCCTGGAATGAACAGCTCCCAGATGCCGTTGCCAATGCGACGCATTTGGTGTTTGCGGCCGTCCCACCAGTTGAAATCGCCCAGTACAGAGACGTTGCGGGCGTTGGGTGCCCAGACAGCAAAGTATACCCCTTTGACTCCATCGACCTCGGTGAGGTGTGCGCCAAGTTTTTCGTAGATGCGGTGGTGGTTTCCTTCGGCAAAGAGGTGAATGTCGAAGTCGGTCAGTAGGGGCGATCGGAACGCGTAGGGATCGTAAGTGACGCGCTCATGGTCGCCCTCTTTGATTCGGAGCTGATAGTTGGAGAGTTCTGAACGCTCCAGGAGGCACTCGAAGAAGTGGGGATGGTGAGTGCTTTCCATTGGGTATTCAGTTCGCTCTTCGGGGCACACGACCCAGGCTGCATCGGCGTTTGGCAAATAGGCGCGAACGACCCAAACCGTTTTGTCGTCTTGTGTAATCTGGTGGGGGCCAAGTACCTCGAAGGGGTCATGGTGTTGGTTCCAGACAATGCGATTAACCTGGTCGGGTGCAACGGTCGATGACATGAAACTACCTGCCTGCAAGAGCAATCTGGACTAAGGGGCTTATGTAGCAAAACTCAACTTGACCTTACTATACAGGTCGCTCTGTCCTGTTCATCTATCTATCCTGATGGAATTGGCGGATGGGTAGCAGTCGAGAATATAAAGGGGCGATCGCCCTACACAGGTGAACTGACGATGCGCGTCAGATTCCCGCGAAACTGTCTCAATTGCCGAATACCAAGACTTTGAGCGATCTGTAAGAGATCAATCATCAAAGATGTCAAAGAGTTTTAAAGAGTTTTTGTAAATAAACCCAACATTTACTTATTGAACTGTAATAAACCGTAGCAAATTACGGCTCAAGTCTCAAACAATGTTGAATTTTTCTGAAAAGTAAAAAACTGCTAGAAATTTCGGAACAGTGTCATGTCAAAGCTCAAACCCTTGAATTCTCTTGAAGGTGGGAGGGGGTGCGATTGAAGGCGTGGGGGATTTCTTGCTGACGCTGCTAGAATCACTAGAATTACAGGTATCTTTGCAAACTCATTGATCCTTTGGATCGTTCGCCATGCCAAATGTTGTTGATTTCGCGCCGGTGCTTGATGTTCGCAACTTGCAGGTGCAGTTCAAAACCGAAGATCGGCTGAACGTAGCGGTTGACGACATTTCGTTTCAGGTGCGGCCGGGGCAGACGCTGGGCATTGTGGGCGAGTCGGGGTCGGGCAAGTCGGTGACTTCGCTGGCGGTGATGGGGCTGCTGCCGCGGCCGGCGGGACGAGTGACAGCAGGCGAAATCTGGTTTCGCGAGTCGCCGGAGGCAGACCCCGTGAACCTACTGACGCTGAGCGAAGAACAGCGGCGACGGCTGCGCGGCGGCAAGATTTCGATGATTTTTCAGGAGCCGATGAGTTCGCTGAACCCGGTCTATACCTGTGGGTTTCAGCTTGTGGAGGCGATTCGACAGCATACGGACATTTCCGAGGCTGAGGCGCGACGGCGGGCGATGGGGCTGTTGCAAGAGGTGCGGCTGTTGCCCAGCGATGCCGAACTGGAGCGGCGCGTGGTGGAGGATTGGCAAAAGCGCGTGCCTGCGGTGGGACGATCGGGCGTAACTGAGCGGGAACTGAGCGATCGCCAGATTCAGCAAGAGGTGATCCGCCAAAAGCAGGCGATGCTCGACCGCTATCCGCATGAACTCTCCGGCGGGCAAATCCAGCGGGTGATGATTGCGATGGCGATTTCCTGCAATCCGGTGCTGCTGATTGCCGATGAGCCGACGACGGCGCTGGATGTGACGGTGCAGGCGACGATTCTGGATCTGCTGCGAGAATTGCGCGATCGCCGCAATATGTCCATTATTTTCATTACCCACGACCTGGGCATTATTGCCGAAATTGCCGACTCGGTGGCGGTGATGTATCGCGGGCGGGTGATGGAGATGGGCCCGGTGATGGACATTTTTTCTAACCCCCAGCATCCCTATACGCGGGGGCTGCTAGCGTGTCGTCCCCAGCCTGATCGCCGCCTCCGCTTTTTGCCCACGGTGGCAGACTTTATGGAGGTGCAGACTGGGCCTGACGGGGCGATCGCCATCACCGAGAAACCGATGGATCGCGATCGCCTGCTTTTGCTCAGCGACGAAATCAGCGATGCCGAGAGCCAGGAGCGGCTGACGGACTTGCAAGGGCGATCGCCCCTGGTTTCTGTGGAAAATTTGGAAGTCGGCTTCCCGGTGCGCGGCCTGTTTGGCAAAACCCAGCGCTATCTGCTGGCGGTCAACGGCGTGTCGTTTCAGGTGTATCCCGGCGAAACGCTGGGGCTGGTGGGCGAGTCGGGCTGCGGCAAATCAACCCTGTCGCGGGCGCTGCTGCGGCTGATTCCCACGATGGGCGGACGGATTGTCTTTGACGGGCAAGACGTAACGCACTTAGAGCCGCGCCAGCTCCGACAGCTCCGCCGCGACATGCAGATTATTTTCCAAGACCCTTTCAGCGCCCTCGATCCGCGCATCAGCATTGGTGCGGCCGTGCTGGAGCCGCTGAAGATTCACAATATCGGCAATGCCCGCAGCCGCCAGGAGCGCGTCGCCTACCTGCTGGAGCGCGTCGGTCTAGACCCGCGCTGGAGCAACCGCTATCCCCACGAATTTTCCGGTGGGCAGCGGCAGCGCATCTGCATTGCCCGCGCCCTGGCGCTAAACCCGCGCTTTGTGGTGTGCGACGAGTCGGTTTCGGCGCTGGATGTGTCGGTGCAGGCGCAGGTGCTGAATTTGCTGAAGGAGTTGCAAGAAGAATTCAAGCTCACCTACATCTTTATTTCCCATGACCTCAGCGTGGTGAAGTTCATGAGCGATCGCATTATGGTGATGAATCGCGGCCGCATTGAAGAAATCGGCCCGGCAGAGCAAATCTATCGCCAGCCCCAGCAGCCCTATACCCGCCAGTTGATTAACGCGATTCCAGCGGGCACGCTCGACGCGATTCGCCAGCGGCAGGCCCAGCGCAGCTAGGGAAACGGGTTCAAAGCAGGTCTGGTCTACTCGCTCTAATACGGCTCGTCCCACGGTTCCCCCAGCAGCCAGGAAAAGAGCATTGCGCCGAGGGCGATCGCCAGCCAGGTCGGCCAGTGGAACAAATGATTGATTAAAGCAATCGGAAAGTAGACCACCGCCTGCACCAGCGCCAGCGTGATGAAAAACGCAGCCAAACCAACTGCAAATGCCACGATTTAACCTGCCTCTTTGGTATGCCGTGCAACCCTATGCTACAGCAGCGGTTGGGGCGAAAGCCGTCTGCATTGCCCTGCTTCCTCGCTATCCTGGTAAAAAGTTAATGGGTTGGCAGATGTTGTCCCAGATGTCGTGAAGCCAGAAAACCCTGCCAAAATCGGCAATCCAAAATCCAAAAAATCCCAAATAGATATAGCCGGGACGCAGCATCGGCTATGAAAGGAAAGACGGACATGAACCCAAAAAAGCCCAAGGGAAACGGTGCAGGCGCTTGGCTGGTGACTGGGGCAGCGATCGCCCTCGTAGCAGGCGGTGGGCTGGGCTACTGGCTCTCTCGTCAGCCCAAACCGGGCGCAGTCTCGGAGGTGCCCGCTGGGCTGGAAGCCGTGCCCCAGGACGCGCTGCTGGCGCTGTCGATTTCCACTCGCCCGGCTCAGTGGCGACAACTGCGCGAATTTGGCACGCCCCAGACCCGCGCTCGGCTCGATCAAGCCCTGGTGAATTGGCGCGATCGCCTGCTCACGTCCAAGGGCTATCGCTATGCTCAAGACATTCAGCCCTGGGTGGGCGACGAGGTGACGCTGGTGCTGCTGGCTCCGGCGGCAGAAACCGAAAGACCACCTGCCCTCTGGATCTTGCCGATCGAAGATGCCGAAAAGGCGCAGCAAAGCCTGTCGCGACTGGGGGCGGGCGCATCTGCTTCTGCTCGCAGCCACAAGGGCGTTGCCCTCCGCACCCTCGCGGGAACCGACGGACAGACCCTCAGCGCGGCGGTGCTGGAGGATCGACTGGTGCTGCTGTCGGACACGGCTTCAGCGATTGAACGGGCGATCGACACCTATCAGAGCGGCGAGGCACTGACTCAGTTGCCGAATTATTCACTGGCCCTGGCCCAAACGGCAGTGCCTGAACCCTTTGCGCGGCTGTATGTGAACGGGCCCCAGGCAAAGGCGATCGCCGCTGCGAATTCTATCCAGCCCGCGCCGCTGTTGGGTCTAACGCCCCTGCAAAATAATCAAGGACTGGTTGCCAGTGCCCGTCTTACCGAGACAGGGGTGCAACTGCGGGGTTTTAACTGGCTACCCGCTGACAGCCAGAATCGCTATCGGGTGGTCAACAATGCCGGAGATTTGCCGAAGCGATTACCAGATGATGCGCTGATGCTGGTTTCGGGCAGCAGCTTCCAGCAGTTTTGGCAGGGCTATAGCCAGCAGGGCAGCGTGGTCAATCCGCGCAATCCGCTGAATCCCAACATGCTGCGTGAAGGGCTGCTCAGCACGACTGGGCTGAACCTGGAAACGGATCTGGTGGACTGGATGAATGGTGAATTTGCCCTGGCGCTGCTGCCGCAGCCCGATGCGACGGGCGATCGCCGTTTGTCGCTGGCCTGGCTGGCCGAAACGAGCGATCGCCCCGCAGCAGAAGCCGCCCTCGCCAGGTTAGACGAGGTAATGGGCAGTCGCTATCGGTTTCGCGTCACCCAAGCGGAGGTCGGCGGACAACCTGTGGTCGGCTGGGCATCGCCCTTTGGCTCGATCAACGCAACCCACGGCTGGCTAAACAACAACACCGCCTTTTTGACTCTGGGTACGGGTACGCTCCCCAACCTACTGCCCCAGTCCGAAATGCCCCTAGCCAACGATCCAGACTTTGTTGCCGCCACTACGACCAGCCTTAACAGCCCAAACGGGCAGTTTTTTATCGATATTGAGCGGCTGCTCACGAGCGACACACCTTTTCCGCTGCCCAATTTGCCTAATGGCACCGAGATTTTTCTGACGGGAATGCGATCGCTCGGCATCACCACCGCCATCGAGGGCGATCGCACCACGCGCTATGATCTGAACTTGACGCTGAAAAAATCGACCGAACCCGTTGCGCCCCTGCCACCGCCGGAGTAGGCAGGGTTGGAGATTTTGGGTTTGGGATTTTGGATTTGGGATTGGGGGTTTGGGAACGCGACAATGATTTAACCGCTCTTCTGTCACACTAGGTGAGCAATCATCAGAGCAAAGCTATGAACGCGAGGTGCAGCCAATAGTTGACCCACGACCTGCTAAAGCGACTGTCCAATTCATCGACGACTATTGCCAGTGGTATCAAGCGCTGTTTCCAGAAGTTAGGAGCTTCGAGGCGTTTAAGCAGTAGAGCGATAAAGTCCAGGTTTGCCAATCCAAGCTTAAGGGAAAACCAAGCCTCTCTAGAAGTTCCCCTGATTAAGGGGGAATTAGGGGGGATTTAGGGCGATCGACCTGCCGCAACAATCCAGCAATTTAGCCTAACTTCATGACACGACACAATCACGCGATCCGTCGTCAAGCTTGCAGCCAGCCAAAAATTTCCCCGACCGTCAGCCGCACTGCGCCAGCAAAGGCAGGCACAGGCAGCACGCCGTCCGGCTCATCAAACAACTGCACTGAGTGATCTGCGCCATAAACAAAGATGCAGACCTCTTCCGGGTCGAGCAGCCAGCCCAGTTCCGCGCCGTGGCTGAGGCAGTGCAGAATGTTGCGAATTACCCTGGACTGGCTCTGTCCGGGCGAGAGGATTTCTATCGTCCAGTCGGGCGGCAGGTTGAACGTATTTGCCACTTCGCCGCTGCTGTCTCTGGGAATGCGGTCGGCGCGGAAAACCGCGATATCGGGCACAATCGAGCGCCCGCCAAAGGTACAGCGCAGTTCTGGAAACGCTTGTCCTACAGGATTGGCGCGAAACGCAGCCGTGAGCGTGAAGGTCAATTCGCGCTGTAAAACGCTGTGCTTTCCTTGGGGCATGGGCTTTTGAATGATGTTGCCGTCGATGAATTCGCTGGCGGGCTTGGTTTCGGGCAGCGCCAGAAATTCTTCCAGGGTCAGCGGTTTTGCAGGAACCTGCACCATAAGACACACTCTCTACGCTTGCAGCCAGCCGAAAATTTCGCCGACGGTGAGCTGCACTGCCTCGGCAAACGCGGGCACGGGCAGCACGCTGTCCGGCTCATCAAACAACTGCACTGATTGATTTGCGCCATAGACGAAGATGCACCCTTCTTCCGGGTCGAGCAGCCAGCCCATCTCCGCGCCGTGGCTGAGGCAGTGCAGAATGTTGCGAATTACCCTGGACTGGCTCTGTTCGGGCGAAAGGATTTCTATCGTCCAGTCGGGCGGCAGCATAAACGCATTTTCAACTCGCCCGTCTGGTCGCCGGGGAATGCGCTCCCACCGAAAGACCGCAACATCTGGCACAATCGATCGTCCCCCAAAGGAGCAGCGCAGTTCTGGATAGGCACGTCCTATTTTTGACGGCTTGAGCGCTGCGTTAATCGCACTCGTCAGGTCACCTTGGAGCGTGCTGTGTTCACCTTGGGGCATGGGTTTTTGAATGATGTTGCCGTCGATGAATTCGCTGGCGGGCTTGGTTTCGGGCAGCGCCAGAAATTCCTCTAGGGTCAGCGGTTTTGTGGGAACTTGCACCATGAGCGAGGCTCCAAGAGCAGAGGGCGAACTGAAGAGGGCGGATCAGAGCGTAAGGGTTGAGTCTTATTCTAGGCGATTCCCCTGTAGCGCTCCTTGAGTCGTCATGCTCTGGCAGAGGTTCACTGAATAAATGCGTGGCTCCTAAAAATTCTGGATGCGAGGCGATGATGAGATGATGGACAGGGTGATGAATAGCAAGCAGCGAGTTTAGAGTTTCCCCTCCTCCCGTCACGTTTTACCCCATCCCGTCCAAAATGTCTTACTATATTCCGCCAAAATTTCTCGATCGCCTCGCGGTGCATATCACCAAGAACTTTCTGGCGTTGCCCAATGTTAGGGTGCCGCTGATTTTGGGGATTCATGGGCGCAAAGGCGAGGGCAAAACCTTTATGTGCGAGCTGGTGTTTAAGCGCATGGGGCTGGGGGCGGTGTATATGTCGGCGGGCGAGTTGGAAAGCCCCGATGCGGGCGATCCGGCGCGGCTAATTCGGCTGCGCTATCGGGAGGCGGGCGAGTGGAGCCGCACCCACGGGCGCATGGCAGTGCTAATGATCAACGACGTAGATGCGGGCATTGGGCGGGTGGATGCCAGCACGCAATATACCGTGAACACGCAGTTGGTCAATGCCACGCTGATGAACATTGCCGACAACCCGACCAATGTGCAGCTTCCGGGCAGCTATGACGCAGAGCCGACCCAGCGAATTCCGATTATCGTGACGGGCAATGACTTTGCAACGCTGTATGCGCCGCTGATCCGCGATGGACGGATGGAGAAATTCTTTTGGGACCCGACGCGGGAGGATCGGCTGGGCATTGTGGCGGGCATTTTTGAGGCGGATGGCGTTCCCCGATCAGATGTGGAAGCGCTGGTGGATCACTTTGCTGAACAGTCGACGGATTTCTTTGGCGCACTGCGATCGCGCCTTTATGACGAACAGGTTCGCACGCTCATTCACCGCGTCGGCATCGACAAGATTTCGCAGACGGTGGTTCACAGCGACGGCAAGCCGATGGAATTTCAAAAACCCAACTTTAGCCTGCAACATTTAATTGAGATTGGCACGGAGATGGTGCAGGAACAAGAACGCATTCGTGAACTGCGGCTAGTGTCTGAGTATCACGAGGTGCTGAAGGGCGATCGCCCCCGCTCAGCGAACCGTGCAAGCCATTCGGTCAGCAAGTCCGATAAATACTTTATGTATTATGGCGATCGCCCTGGTGCAGCCGAACCTACACCCTCCAAGTCCTCAAATGGGAACGGTGGGATCCTGTCTCAAAGTGTGCCAACTAGAACACTGCATCCTATCGTGGCAGAGGTCGCCGAGGAAATTCGCAGCATCCTGGCAGGAGGACTGCGACTCGGCATTGAGTACGTGGATGAGCGTCGCTATCGCATGGGTTCATGGCAATGTTTTGGAACCTACGATGGCAGCCCAGAGGAGGCGATCGCCGCTCTGGAAACCTGCCTCGCAGAACATCCGAAGGATTACATTCGCCTCGTCACGATCGACAAACACCGCAACCGCATGGGCGATCGCCTCCTCCAGCGCCCCTAGCAGCCAAGCATTGGGCTTCTAGAGCGGGCAGCAAACCAGCGGGCAGCAAACCAGAGAGTGGGAAGAGTGGGAAGACAATGGGCGATGAACGACGCGAGGGGACAGAACCTCGCAAAAAACACAAGTTTGACTGGGGCTGGCAGACGGTGCTAGCTGCGGCAGCCCTCTTCTGGGTGCTATGCAGCATTTTTGCGCTGCAACGGTTCTATAACTTTTTCCCGACGTTTGTGTCGTTCGACCAGGGCATCTTCAACCAGGTGTTTTGGAATAGCCTGCACGGACGCTGGTTTGAAAGCTCCCTCTCCTCCAGCGAATCGAGCGCCGTGCAGCTAGACAACCAACTGCCGGAGGTGTTTTATCGCCGCCTCGCCCAGCATTTCACCCCGGCGCTGCTGCTGTGGCTGCCGATTTATGCCCTGTTTCAGTCCCCTGCGGGGCTGTCGCTGCTGCAAGTGACGCTGATGACAGCAGGCGGACTGGTGCTGTATGCCCTGGCGCGTCACTATCACCCGCCCCAGGTGTCGGCGCTGATTGCCGTCAGCTACTTTTGCGCGAATGCGGTCATCGCGCCGACGCTGGCCAATTTTCACGATTTTTCCCAGATTCCGCTGTTTGTCTTTGGCCTGCTATGGGCGATGGAAAAGCGGCGCTGGTGGCTGTTTTGGCTGCTGCTGGGGCTGACGCTGGTAGTGCGCGAAGATGCCGGGGTGATTACCTTTGGCGTGGGCTTCTACATGGCAGCATCGCGGCGGTTTTTGCGGGCGGGGGTGGCGGTGTGCGTCCTCAGCCTGGGCTATATGCTGCTGCTGACGAATTGGGTGATGCCGCTGTTTGCACCGGACATTTCGCGGCGATTCATGGTGGAGCAGTTTGGACGGTTTACCGACGGGCAGGAGGCTTCGACGCTGGAGGTGCTGTGGGCGATGATCCGCAACCCCGACCAGGTTCTGGCAGAAGTGGTCAACCCACCGGGACGCACCCTCAGCTATGTCCTGGCGCAGTGGCTGCCGCTGGCGTTTGTGCCTGTAATCTCGCTGGATGCGTGGCTGCTGACCGGGTTTCCGCTACTTAAGCTGCTGCTGCAACAAGACCCCACCGCCCTATCAATGCATTTGCGCTACGCAGTGTCGCTGGTTCCAGGCTTGTTTTATGGCGCAATTCTCTGGTGGCACAAACATCCCCACTGGTTTCGCCTGCGCTTGCGGCAGTTTTGGCTCTTTTGCCTGGGGCTGGCGCTGCTGCTAACGATCGCGTCAAATCCCAATCGGGCGCTGTCGGTGTTCATTCCTGACTCGATTCAGCCGTGGGTCTACACGTCGCCTGCCCGCCAGTGGGAACACGCCCAAGCCGTGCGATCGCTCTTGCGGCAAATCCCCGACGATGCCAGCGTCACTGCTACAGGGAACATCGTGGCGCATCTCTCCAGCCGCCGCGAGGTCTTGCGCTATCCGGGCACGCGCCTGATCAACGACGACCGCAAACAGATTGGCGTGGAATATGCCGTGCTGGATTTTTGGTATCCGCTGCGCTTTTCGGCGGCCTTTCCCGACGAAGGCAGAAGCTTTTTTGGCATGACCAACCGCGTCCTCGGCTGGCTCCGAGACGGCAGCTTTGGGCTGATGGATTTTCAGGATGGCGTTGCTCTGCTGCGGCGCGGCGTGCCCTCCAGCCCCGAAGCTGCCGCCGCCTGGAACCAGTTTCATCAACCGCTAGATTAAACCAGCCGACGGAACTTGAATCGCTTGCATAGAATGTTCTTTTGGAGTCTCTTTCCCCTGCTGCCATGAATGCCTTTGAACCGCCTGCCGCCGAAAATCCCGTCGCCGAAAATCCTGCTGCCGAAAACCCTGCTGCCCAAAAACTATACGAGGGCAAGGCCAAAATCCTCTACGCCACCGACGATCCAGAAGTCTTGCTGACCTACTTCAAAGACGATGCAACCGCGTTTAATGCCCAAAAACGGGGCACGATTTCCGGCAAAGGCGAGGTCAATTGCGCTATGTCGCAGCACTTGTTTCGCCTGCTAGAGGCGCAGGGCGTGCCGACCCACCTGCTTGACTGCCCCACCTCCAACACCATGCGGGTGCGGCGGGTGTCGATTGTGCCCCTAGAGGTGGTAGTCAGGAACATTGCAGCGGGGAGTCTCTGTCAACAGACTGGGTTGGAATTGGGAACCCCGCTCAGTCCGCCGCTGGTAGAGTTTTACTTTAAAAACGATGCCCTCGGCGACCCGCTGCTGACTGAAGATCGGCTGCGCGTGATGGGGCTGGCTACACCCGATCAGGTGCAACAACTTCGGGAGATGGCGCTGCGGGTCAACCAAGTGCTGTCTGACTTCTTCAATCAGTGTGGGATTACGCTGGTGGACTTCAAACTGGAGTTTGGGGTCGATGGAACAGGCAAGCTGCTGCTGGCGGATGAGATTAGTCCCGATACGTGCCGTCTGTGGAACCAGGCGGAGTCTGACCCCAACCGCAGGGTGATGGATAAAGACCGATTTCGACGCGATTTGGGCGATGTGGAGGCTGCGTACCAGCAGGTGCTACAGCGAGTTCTGGCACAAAGTGTCTAGAAGGGCGTTGCCAATGCTGTAAAATTGCTCCGTTTGCTCGGAATTGCGATTCGCGAAGCGATCCCTACGGGAATCGCACTCGGCTCGTCAATCCCGATCTGCGTCTCGACTAGGCTATCTCGACTGGGCTATGCCGTCGCGCTGATCCGAATCGTTCCTGGCTGACCTAGCCGATTGTTTTGCTCAGTTCTTCCTGTCTGTGGTGTGTGGACGTGTTAAAACCTATGCGTTTTTCTCCTGTCGTATTGGCGGCGATCGCCATTTCTTCCGTTTCAAGTCTCGCGGCTCCGGCGGCGCGTGCCCAGACGGCCCCTCTTTCCGAGCAGTTATCCCAACACCCAGTTCAGCAGTCGCCCCACGAGCCAATTGACGCATCCGCTTCTTCTGTCCATGACGAAACCGCTCTGCCCAGCCTGATCAAGCCCGACCTGCTGCCAGGGGCGATCGCCCGCGCTGAGGTGGATGCAGCACTGGGCACACCCGAAGGGGCGATCGCAGCGACTCCAGACTCGGCAAATTCAGCGAGTTCAGCAAGTTCAGCAAATTCGGCAGCGGTGAATGCGGCCGCACTGGCGGAGCGGCTGGCGCAAAAGCCCGCTGAACCTCAACTCGTGGAAGTCTCAGCCCCCTCCGCAGCCACATCCACCAACCTAGGAACCGCCGACCCAGCAGCCTCCACCACGCTGTCAAAACTGGACTTGCCCCAGACAGGAACCTCCCGCCTAGGCGACCCGATTGAACTGGCCCAGTTTATCCCCCAACCCCAGCCCGCCCCTGCTGAAGCCGCCCCCACGGCTCCCCCAGAAGAAGAACCACGGGTGCTGGTATCTGAGTTGGTCGTTAGCGGGGCCCCCAGCCCAGAGCTAGAAGACGCGGTATTTAACGCCATTAGCACTCGCGCTGGCGCAACTACAACGCGCACCCAGCTTCAGCGAGACATTAACGCGGTGTTCGCCACAGGCTTCTTCTCAGACGTGCGGGCGGTTCCCGAAGATACGCCGCTGGGCGTGCGAGTGACGTTTGTGGTACAGCCCAACCCGGTGCTAACGGCAGTGCAGATCCAAGGCAACGAGGTGCTGCCCCAGCAGGTGGTTGACCAGACCTTTGGAACGCAATACGGCCGTGTGTTAAACCTGAACCAGCTCCAGACGGGCATCCGCAACATCAACCGCTGGTATCAGGACAACGGCTATGTGCTGGCGCAGATAATCGACGCACCCCGCATTAGCCAGGATGGCGTGGTCACGCTCTCGGTGGCAGAGGGCGTGATCGAGGATATCAACGTCGCCTTTCAAACCGAAGACGGCGAAACCGAGGACGACGAGGGCAACCCAATTCGGGGACGCACCCGCGCTTTTATCATCACGCGGGAGTTTGAAACCAAGCCCGGTGATGTGTTCAACCAGAACCAGATTCAGCAAGACCTCCAGCGGGCCTTTCGACTGGGGCTATTCGACGACTTGCAGGTGACGCTGAACCCAGGTGACGACCCGCGCAAGGTAGACGTGACGATCAACGCGGTAGAACGCAGCAGCGGCTCCATCTCTGCCGGGGTGGGCGTGAGTTCGGCTAGCGGTCTGTTTGGCACGGTCAGCTATCAGGAGCAAAACCTGGGCGGCAATAACCAGCGGCTCGGCGCAGAGGTGCAGTTTGGTCAGCGGGATTTGCTGTTTGACCTCAGCTTTACGGACCCGTGGATTGCAGGCGATCCAAACCGCACCTCCTATACGGTGAATGCCTTTAGCCGTCGGTCGATTCCGCTGGTGTTTCAGGGCGGCGAGACGGAGGTGACGCTGGAAAATGGCGATCGCCCCCGCGTGCGGCGGATTGGCGGTGGTGTCACCTTTGGTCGGCCCCTGGGGAATGGCTGGCGGGCTACGGCTGGGTTGCAATACCAGAACATCCGCCTGCAAGACTCCGATGGCGATCTGGCTCCGGTGGACGAATTGGGCAACCAGCTTAGCTTCAGCGAATCAGGCACAGACGACATTTTGCTGGTGCAGCTCAGCGCCAACCAGGATCGCCGCGATAGCGCCGTCGCTCCCACGCGGGGTTATAACCTGCGGATTGCCACGGATCAGTCTATTCCGGTGGGTCAGGGAAATATCTTTTTCAACCGACTGCGGGGCAGCTACAGCCGCTACTTCCCTGTAGACATCACCGACTTTACCGAAGGGCCTGAAACGCTAGCCTTTAACGTGCAGGGTGGCGTGGTGCTGGGCGATCTGCCGCCCTACGAAGCCTTCTCGCTGGGCGGCACAGACTCGGTGCGCGGCTATGAGGCGGGCGATGTGGGCAGCGGTCGTGCCTTTGTGCTGGGTACGGTGGAATACCGCTTCCCCATCTTTTCAATTGTTGGCGGCGTGCTGTTTGTAGATGTGGGCAGCGACCTGGGAACTGGTAGCGACGTGCCAGGACAGCCCGCTGTGGTGCGCGACAAGCCAGGAACCGGGATTGGCTTTGGGCTGGGAATTCGGGTGCAGTCGCCGATTGGCGCAATCCGGGTAGACCTGGGCTTTAATGATGAAGGCGACAGTCGGATTCACTTTGGCATTGGGGAACGATTCTAAAAGTAGCCTTACAAGACTCGTCAGATTTTGATACCGCCATCTGGGCGATCGCAATGGAACAAATCCTCTCTTCCTCCAGTCCCCCATCTGCCAATCGCAGCGAAGCCTCTGCTCCCAGTCTGCTGAGGGATCAGCAGCACACCCTGACCCGCCCACTGGCGCAGTCGGGTGTGGGGCTTCACCTGGGCGAACTCACCCAAGTCAGGATTTTGCCTGCCCAGCCCGGCGATGGGCGCTACTTTGTGCGGGTGGATTTGCCGGGGCAGCCTGCCATTCCGGCTCACATTGATCGGGTGCGCGAGACGCGACTTTCGACCGAGCTAGCGGTGGAAACTGCTGACGGGCTTGCCAGCGTCCGCACGGTGGAACACCTGCTGGCAGCGCTGGTGGGCATGGGCATCGACAACGCCCGCATCGAAATCGACGGGCCCGAAGTGCCCCTGCTGGATGGTTCCGCTCAGGACTGGGCCAGGGCGATCGCCACTGCGGGGATCAGCCCCCAGTCTGCTCCCCACACCCTCATTCCCCTGGCAGAACCAGTCTGGGTGCGCCATGAGGATGCGTTTGTGGCTGCGATCCCCGCACCAGAGCTGCGCTTCAGCTACGGCATCGACTTTGACCTGCCCGCCATCGGCAACCAGTGGGTCAGTTGGTCGCCCAGCGCAGAACCCTTTGAAACGGCGATCGCCCCCGCCCGCACCTTTGGACTAGCGCACCAGATCGACCAACTGCAATCGCTCGGCCTGATTCGCGGCGGCAGCCTGGACAATGCCCTGGTATGCGGCCCCAACGGATGGCTAAACCCACCCCTGAGATTTTCAAATGAACCAGTGCGTCATAAACTTTTAGACTTAGTAGGAGATATGAGTCTGCTCGGCTGGATGCCCCTGGCGCACCTAGTCGCCTACAAAGCAAGCCACCAACTGCATACTGAACTGGCTCGCCGCCTCCGACTGTCCCCGTTTGCGCCCTAGCGTCACTCTGTCAGCGCCGTTGCTGCCCAATCTCCCACCCCCGGTTTCCGCAGCCCTATTACCGCTCTTGTCTGGTTCCTGCTGCCCAGTCTCCAGCCACCTTTCAAACCTTTGATTCCATTATTCCCCTCTGTCAGCCCATGACCATTTTGACCGACCTTCATACTACCGTGTCCCCTGTTCAGACCGAGCCAGAAGCGGCTCCAGTGACCCCCACTGCACCGCCGACCGTGCTTTCGGTTGAGGAAATTCACAAGCTGCTGCCGCATCGGTATCCGTTCTCTTTGGTCGATCGAATCATTGAATTCGTTCCCGAAAAGCGGGCCGTGGGCATCAAAAATGTTACGTTCAATGAACCCCACTTTCAGGGCCATTTTCCGGGTCGCCCCATTATGCCTGGGGTATTGATCGTAGAGGCCATGGCCCAGGTCGGGGGCGTAGTGCTGACGCAGATGGCCGATGTACAAGACGGTCTGTTTATGTTTGCAGGCATCGACAAAGTGCGGTTTCGCCGCCCGGTGGTGCCCGGTGACCAGATCATCATGACCGTCGAACTGCTCTGGGTCAAAAAACGCCGCTTTGGCAAGATGTATGGACGGGCCGAGGTAGACGGGCAACTGGCTGCCGAAGGCGAATTGATGTTTTCACTGGTGGACTGATCCTTGACTACCCTGATTCACCCTACGGCTGTGATTCACCCTGACGCTGAGCTGCATCCGACGGTTCAGGTTGGGGCCTATGCAGTGGTTGGCAATCAGGTGAAGGTGGGCCCAGGGACGGTGATTGGGGCCCATGTCGTGCTGGACGGCTGGACAGAAATTGGGGCCCGCAACCAAATCTTTCCGGGTGCTGCCATCGGCTTGCCCCCCCAAGACTTGAAATATGACGGCGCGATTACTCAGGTCAAAATTGGTGATGACAACCTGATTCGGGAATACGTAACCATCAACCGCGCTACCTACACGGGCGAGGCGACGGTGATTGGCAATGGCAACCTGCTGATGGCCTACGTCCATGTCGGGCACAACTGCGTGATCGAAGACCGCGTGGTGATTGCCAACAGCACCGCGCTGGCAGGTCATGTACATATCGAATCGCGGGCGACGATTAGCGGCGTGCTGGGCATCCATCAGTTTGTGCGGGTGGGGCGACTGGCGATGGTCGGCGGCATGAGCCGAATCAACCGAGACGTGCCGCCCTATATGCTGGTGGAGGGCAATCCAGCCAGAGTGCGATCGCTCAATCTGGTAGGGTTGCGCCGTTCTGGGCTGATGGATGCCGATCAGGGGCGCACCTACCAAGCGCTCAAAAAAGCCTTTCGCACCCTCTATCGCTCTGGGTTGCCGCTGAATCAGGCGATCGAACAACTCGACCTGCTGCCCGACTGTGAACCTCTGCAACATTTGCGGCAATTTTTGCAACTGTCGCAACTGCCGAGCCGTCGGGGGCTGATTCCGGGAAGCGGCCGCAAACGGAGCGAAGACTGATGCGCGAGGTCGAGCCAGCTTGCCGATCCGCTGGGTGTCGATTTGCCCGGCTTTTGATTAGCACGGGCGAGGTGTCGGGCGACTTGCAGGGGGCGCTGCTGATAGAGGCGCTGCGGCGGCAGGCCGAGAAACGCGGTCTGGCGCTGGAGATTTTGGCCTTGGGGGGCGATCGCATGGCGGCGGCCGGGGCGACGCTGCTGGGCAATACGACCGCCATTGGTTCCGTCGGCATTGTCGAGGCACTGCCCTTTGTGCTGCCGACGCTAAGGCTCCAGCGGCGAGTGCAGCAGCAATTGCAGCAGCACCCCCCCGATTTGGTGGTCATGATCGACTATTTCGGGCCGAACTCGCGCTTGGGCACTTATATGCGCCGACACTTTCCCCAGGTGCCGCTGATTTACTACATCGCGCCGCAGGAGTGGGTGTGGTCGCTGAGTCCGGCTAAGACGCGGCAAGTGATTAGCCTGAGCGATCGCCTCCTGGCCATTTTTCCCGAAGAAGCCCGCTATTACGAAAAATGGGGCGCAAACGCGACCTACGTTGGGCATCCCCTGGTGGATCGCGTGGCCACCTTTCCCAGTCGCGCCGCAGCCCGCCAGCAGTTGGGCATTGCGGAAGACGATGTGGCGATCGCCCTCCTGCCTGCCTCTCGCCGCCAGGAAGTCAAACACCTGCTGCCCGTGCTGTGTCAGGCGGCGCAGCAAATTCAAGCCGCCCTGCCCCAGGCGCACCTCTGGATTCCTTTATCGCTATCGCAATTTCAGACCCCCATCGAGCAGGCAATCCAGCGCTACGGGCTGCGGGCAACGATCGTGACCGAGCATCCCCAGACCGTGATTGCCGCTGCCGATCTGGCGCTGACAAAATCTGGCACGGCCAACCTGGAAATTGCGCTAGCTGGCGTGCCTCAGGTGGTCATCTACCGCGTCAGCCGCATGACCGCATGGATCGCCCGTCGCTTCCTGAAGTTCTCCATTGCCTTTATGTCGCCGCCCAACCTGGTAATGATGGAGCCAATCGTGCCAGAACTGCTGCAAGAAGCGGCAACCCCCGATAATATCGCCCGCGAAGGGCTGGCGCTGCTGCTTGACCCAGATCGCCGCCACCAGACCCAACAAGACTACGCTCGGTTGCGCCAGGTGCTAGGGGTTGGTGGGGTGTGCGATCGCGCTGCGGGGGAAGTGCTGGATATGTTGGCGCAGCGAAAGATGGGACGGACCATCCCGTAGAGAAGTATGATCCTGGGGAGACGTGTTGGAGGCTTCTATGACTATCCCTCTCACCCTTCCCCCCGATCTTTCCTTTGAGCAGGCGATCGCCCTGACGCAAGACCTAATGGCGCAGATAGAGGCAGGCACACTGTCGGCTGAGGCAGAGGAGCAGGCGATCGCTGCCTTGGTATCTAGCGAAAATGGAGCGCGGGGCTTTTTTGTCACCTATCTCACTGGCGACAGCGCCCTGGCGGATGCGCCCTCGGAAGCCGTGGTGAAGGCGCTGCAATCGTCCCCCGGAACCGTCGCGGAACTGCTGGTGAAAAACGTGGCCATGTCTTCCGCAATGGCGATCGCCCACCGCCGCAACCATAACGAAGATATGGCACAGGGTTCCGAGCGCGTCAGCCGCCGCACCCTCAACCTGATCCGCCGGGTCAACTTGCCCCTGGTGTCCGAAAAAGCGCAGCAACTCCGCGACAGCGCCAAAAGGGGCGATGGCCTCTACGCTGACTTCCTCAACCGCTGGCGCTACGACGACGAGCAGCGGGCAGTGATCCAGGCGGCCTTGGAGGGCATTTAGCTAATTTTGGATTTTAGATTTTGGATTTTGGGGGCGATCGCCCGCATTGCTAACCCAAACCTGCCCAAAATCCCCAATCTAAAATCTCCAATCCTCACCCCGCCAACACTTCCTGCCCTCGCCGAAAAATCTCCCGCGCATAATCTGTCCAAGTGCCCTGACCCCAATAGCGAAAGCAACTGGTTTGCAGCAAGAGGTTATAGAGTAGCGCCTGCTGATAGTCAGGCTGGCGCGTCACGCCAGGGTCTTGATGCACCAGCGGGTCATATTTTTGATGAAAGGCAGCGCTGAGCTGGTTCATTGGCTCTAGTACGTTTTCATAGCCCGCTACCCAGCTCAAGTCGTTGGTCCAGGAGGCTCCGTCCATGTGGAACTGGTGGTCGGTGGACTGGAGCTGGGCGATCGCCGCCTGCACCTGTTCAGGACTGGCATCCTGCGGATCGACCCGCTGCCAAATCTTGTGCTGCTGCACCGCCTGAATTTCAGGATAGTCCGCCGGGTTCACGCCCGCCGCCTCGATTAGCTCAAGGTATTCCGTGCCGTTCAGCCCGACCGTGCCGCTGCTATGCCCATCTCGAATCTGGTACCACACCGGGTGAAAATCGCGCGGAAACTCATTCATCATCACGCCGCCATTTTCTCCATCGGCGATCTGCGTCACGCAGCAAGGCACCGACACGCCACCGATTGCCTGCCGCCCGCGCCCCTTCGCTTCGTGATAGGGCTGCATCTGCGCCACCAGCTTCGTGTCCGACCCCTGGGTTTTGATTAGTACCGTCATCCGCACCGTTTCGCCCTGAGAATTTCGCGCCACCAGCGTATTGGGAATATACTTCTGGTCTTGCGTCAGGCTCGACCCGTCTAGCCGCTCCACCGAATGCTCCTGCACCAGCAGCCAGCGATAGCCGCATTCCTTCAGTGCCTTCAGGTATTCATACAGCGTGTCGGGATGGTTGGGCAGGTGCATCTCTGGCGGCGAAAAGCCCTTCACCCGCCGCAGCGCCTCATAGCCAAATAGCGCCGCGAAATACTGCTGCCACGCCTGGATATGCAGCTTCAGGTCGGGAATCGGCGTGGAGGGCACCACCGCATGGCTCCACATCGTGCCCAGCCATTCCACGTAGGGGTGATAGTGCGGGTCGCAGGTGATGCGTCGCAGGTTGCCCAGCACGTCTTCCCGCCCCATCTGCACTAGCCCCCAGAGCAGGTTGCCGGAATAATCCAGCATGATGCGCGGCTGACAGCCGTTGCCCACCAGTTCGGGGATAAAGTCGCCCATGCGTTCATAGCACCAGGCAAACACGCCTGCGTTGTGGTTGTCGCCCTCGCCCGGATGCTCGAACATATACTGCAAATTGCTGATCAGCGCACCCTTCCAACCCGCAGGAATGGTGGGCTGGTGCATATGCAGGGCACAGGCAAACCCGCTGGTCATGCTTTCCAGCCGCAGGACGGTGTGGGGCAAAAACACAGGGTCGCTGTGGTTGACCACGGCGCTAATTTCCGCTTCCCAGCCGCAGATGTTGGGCAGTTCGTGGTGCGTGGGAGAAAGGGCTGGCAAATCAGCAACAGCAGTCGTCATGAGCGCAGTTCCTTGAGGTAAGACTGCTCTTAAGATAGTTCTAGTGGCTGGCTTCTGCTGAGTCTCTCGGCTTATTTTAAGGAATCTGGCTTCAAGAACCTGAGTTGCTAAAGCCCCTTAGCGCTTACAGGTCTTCTGGGTTGATGCCTAGCTCGCGCAGTTTGGCCGCGAGGCGATCGCCCCTCTCTCTCTCCTGTTCTGCCCGCTGCCGCTCCTGTTCTGCCCGCTGCCGCTCCTGTTCTGCCCGCTGCCGCTCCTGCTCTGCCCGCTGCCGCTCCTGCTCTGCCCGCTGCCGCTCCTGTTCTGCCCGCTCATCGCCGTTCAGCAACAAATTACCTTCGTGATCCCACCAGCGCAGCCAAGGCAAATCTTGATTGAGATATTGCCCCTGCCAGATGCCCAGTTCCACGCCCATAGGGGCAATTGAGAAATGCCCCCGTTCGTTGGGTCGGCAGCACTGATAGTGATTGCCCACTAGCTCGTAGACCTCAACCGAGGCTTTGTCTACTTCGTAGATGGCGTAGAAGGGGACGCGAATCGCCTGCTCGTACACCCAAAATTTTCCCGCCTTGGACTCTGGGCTGGCGAGGGGCGAAGTCGTGTCACGCTCCTCAGAACCATCGCCAGATGCAAACTCAATCACGATTAGCGGTGCAACGATTTCTTGCCACATGACATAGGAGCGCCGCCGCTGTCCGTCTAGCAAGGGCGGCACGTTGGGCACATAGAACCAGTCGGGGGCTTCGGCTCCGCGCTCCGGAGGGTCAGTCAGCCGCCAGTAGATGCCGCAGTCTTGCCCGATGGCGTATTGCCCATCGGGATGCAGCGCGTCTAGCACAGGACGGATGGAATCGGTCAGCAGTAAGCTTTGAGGATGCTCCTGAAAGTTCTTCACAAAGGTGCCGTCGGTTTCGGGCAGTTGGGTGTGGTCAGGAAGCGATAGAGTGGGTCGGGAAGGGGCGATCGCCATAGCCTTGCTCCAGAACACTAATGGGTGCAATAGGTGCAACCTTGAGGGGCAAACTTGATAAGCACAGAGACTAGTGCAGTGTCATGGTTTAGTGTTAGGGTGATGCCTTGGCTCGTAGTAGGCGCTTCAGCGCTAAAGCGCTTACTACCAACCTAAGCTCTAGCTGTGACATAGCACTAGTGCCGATTTCTTATCTCGAACGTACCGATGTTCTAACGGATGTTTCAAGTGTATCGGTCAGACTGGTTTGATGGTAGCCTTGTGCCCCTACTGAAATCAGAATCAGCAAAAGGGCCGACAATCGCCCTTCCGTAGATCGTCAGATCGTCGGCCCCTTCAGGCTCTCCCCTCTACAGGAGTCCCTTTTTGACGGTTTCCTTAGCGTCTACAGCAGCAGGTAAGAATGTTGAGGCGACACAAAAAGTTCCGTCAGCCGTTCATGCGTCCGCCCTATAGGGCTACTCCAAATCCTCTGACCCCCTGCTGTTATATCCTGCATCTCTCACATATGTCACATATGGGTCTGGTTATCCTTCCAAAAACCGTCTTGCCAGCAATCTAGAAATTGCATCAACAGGGCACTCGCTGACGTGAGTATAGGGATTCGACTTGGCAACATGCTCCAACTGGTGTTTCCACGAAACAGACAGCTTCGATAGCGGTAGGTCAGGAGCAGCAGAGCAGCGAGAATGCTAGTTGTGGGTTGGGTTCCTTGATCTTCCAGTACGCTTCTCACAAATAAGGCTTCTTCATGGCTATGGAAACAAACTTCCCGAAATCGCCAGCTTGTGACCCCATCACTGTTGAGATAATGCTTTCGGTAGGCTGCAAGGCAATTGTGATAGTCTATTGACCGCTGTCCCCCCTGTAGTTGGAACTGCTGTACGACTTCTTCTAGTTTGCTCAGGGAAATGGTCTTTTCGCAGACGAGAGTCTCAAATAACTCTGTAACGAAGCTAAAATAGACGACTCTGCCGATGTCTTCTCGGGAAATGGGCGATTGGGCAGAGAGAAACCGATACACCCATGCGGTAGTACTGTGGTCGGCAATCCACCTCGAAGTAGGGACAGAATTGGCATCAGAAGGGTCAGCAATTGCGCGAGATGGGGTTTCTGGGTTGTGCTTAGAAAGCTGCATCATACGTTCAGACTCCTGGTCTAGGTTCTTGAGTGGGTTTAGCAATCTCAATCAAATTCACGGTCTTGTGCAAAGACTGGAATCAGACAGGCTATTGATCGGGCTACTGATTGGGTAGCCCCCTTGACTGAAGTACAGATGCACGCGATTGTGGGTGTGGCTGCTTTAGTAGGCTGTTACCGTGAGAAGATGGGATATTAAGCCGAAGGTAACAGTTTGTAAGGGAGAGGTTATGGCTGAAATCCAGTTTTCTAGGGGTATCACAGAAGAGGTCGTTCCCGATGTGCGGATGACCCGTTCAAAGGACGGTACCAACGGGACGGCGACATTCTATTTCGAGAACCCTAAGGCCTTGAGCATGGAGAGCACCGAGGATATTACGGGAATGTACCTGCTCGACGAAGAAGGCGAGTTAGTGACCCGTGAGGTCAAGGCCAAGTTCATCAACGGTCAGCCAGCAGCCCTCGAAGCAGTCTACGTGATTAAGAGCGTAGACGAGTGGAACCGATTTATGCGGTTCATGGAGCGTTACGCTGAGGAGCATGGGCTTGGATTTACCAAGTCTCAGGGTTCATAGAAACTTGGAAAATCCTGAAGAATTCATAAACTCCATCATCTATGGAAATGCTTCCTCATCCTGATGTTGAGAAGCACTCAGTTGGCTGCGCGGTGATTACGGTGAGCGACACGCGCACGCCGGAAACGGATCGCAGCGGCCAACTGATGCGCGATCGCCTCCAGTTTGGTGGCCACCGCGTCTTGGCTTACGAAATCTTGCCGGATGAGCCTGAGCAAATCCGCACTAGGGTTTTGGAACTGTGCGATCGCCCTGATATTTCCGTCATCCTCCTCAACGGCGGCACGGGCATTGCTCCTCGTGATACGACCTATGATGCGATTGAAAGCTTACTCGACAAAACGCTCCCCGGCTTTGGCGAGGTCTTTCGCTGGCTGAGCTATCAAGAAATTGGCTCGCGGGCAATCGCCTCTCGCGCCACCGCTGGACTGCGCGGCACCACGCTGATTTTCTCTCTCCCTGGCTCTAGCAATGCCGTTCGCCTGGCAATGGACGCGCTAATCCTGCCGGAGTTGGTGCATTTGACCCAACAGGCGCAGGGAACTAGAAATACCTCTGGCTAAGGTAATCCTACTCAGGGCATCTTAAGGTAATCGGCAAGACTTGCGCGTGCGATCGCCCTCTGGGTCTTGCCAGGACAGCGCGAAGTGGCTGATGGCGTTGATCTGGGGCGCAGACTGGCGGATGGCCTGCATTTGGGTTTCGAGCGGTGGGCGGTTGCTGACCGAGCGCCCCCAAGTGCCCGCTAGCACGGGCATCACTCGCGCTCCTGCGGGTGCGCCCGCCAGCACGCGCTGCACCTGCCGCACAATGCAGTCGGCACGACCACAAGTAGCGTAGGACATGGGATGCCATTCCAGGTTGGTCGGGAAGCGATCCCAAAACTGCAAGCGCGAGTCGTAGCCGCCCGTGCCCACGGTCTGGTTGCCTTCTGGAAAGAACACCACGCCCGCAGGAATGCCGGCCTGCTGGGCAGGTGTAGTGCCTGCGGTGAGGAAGTCGAGGACACCCTGGAAGGCATGGGCTACGCTGAGTTGCCAGAGTTCTGTTTGCAGGGAGGGCCGGGCCTGATCGGGCGTGAGGGAGGCATAGAGCGGATCGGGCGATCGCCCCTGCCAGAGCGGCTGTCCATCCAGCGGGTAGACGGTGGCAATGTCCTGGATATCCTGCGCTGTGACGTAGCCCCGCTGCAAAAAGCGACGAATCAGGTCTTGCCCGCTGGGATTCAGCGCCCGCTGCAACAACGCCTGCTGCGAAGCGGGGCTGTAGACCCACAAATCTTGCACCCGCCCCGCGACGGACGCATTGCCGTTGCCCTTGGGATAGCGAATGTAATCGAACAACATGCCATCTGGGCGACGGCGGGCGATCGCCTGCGCCAAGTTATAGAACTCCAGCTTGGCCTGGGGATTGTAGGGGTCGATGAACACCTCTTCCGACACCACCTCGCCAAGACTGTTAATCCCCGTTGCGCCGTTGAAGGTCATGCTGTTTTGCCCGCGTCCGTTGCGGGCCAGAATTTGCTCTGCACCGGGGCGCTGGGCGTAGGTATGGCCAAAATTCATGCTAAACATCCAGGCGTAGACCTTTAGCCCCCGCTCGCGCCCCTTGGCGATCGCCTCTGCCAGCAAATCTCGATTTTCAAACCCCGGCGTGCGAACGACCGACGGCCAGGGCGTATTATTCTCCGAACGAGGTAGTAGCACCTGCCCGCCGCCAAAGGCTTCTACATAAACCTGGTTATAGCCCCGGTTCACGATCTGATCCATGAGATACTCAATCGCGCCGGGTCGCGCATCGCAGGGATAGAGCCGCAGCCACACCGCCTGGTTTTTCAGCCAGCTTTCGCGCCGACAGCGACGCAGACGATCGCCATGCTGCTCGATCAGGTTACGGTAGCGATTGCCCGCATTGCGATCGCCCTGCAACGCCCCCACCAGGAAAGTCTGCTTTTGAGTAATGTCTTCGGCAGAAAAATTGCAGTAGGGTTCGATTTGGGCCTCTGCCACGCGGCTGCCCGCCAGCCCCCACTGGCTCCCTGTCAGCAGCACCGCCGCCAAAATTTTCGACACACCTCGCCACCGAATCCCAGCCAAGATCTGTCGCAAACCCGTCTGTTGCAAACCCACCTGTCGCAAGCCCACCTGTCGCAAACCCACCTGTCGCAAAACCGTCATGAGCAAACCTAATCTCTACATCATCAGCGGAACCACATCCAGACCTGAGCCAGCCTGAGGACTCCGCCTTGTTGTCCTTTGTCTTGACCAGTAGAAACCTTCCCAAAAAGAACGCGCCTCAAAACAGCGCTGCTGTCTGCACCCACATCAGAAATCCGACTTAGGATTACCATCCCCAGGAGCCGGGCCCCCCTTTGAACGGGCCGACAATATCCTGCGTAATCCAGCCGCCGTAGAAATCACCCGGTTGAGCCTGCACCTGCTCACCATCGACATAGCAAGCGTCCATTCTACTCGGATAGAACGCAACGTGATCCTTGATTTCGGCATAGGCGCTGACTGGGTTGGCATAAAACCAAGCTGCGTTCTCCGCCGTGCGATCGCCCACCGTAATCGTGTAATAGCCCGCCTGCCCCTTCCACTCGCAAAAGCTAGAGCGCGGAGTCGGCGTTAGATACTCCATGCGAATATCCTCCGGCGGGATATAGTACACCGGCGGATGGCTCGTTTCCAAGATCCGCTTCGCCCGCTGCGTATCGGCGATCGCCACCCCATTAAACACCACCTGCACCCGCTTTGACGTTACCTCTAGCCGAGGCGGACGGGGATAATCCCACACCGACTCTTGTCCTGGCCCTGGCACAATGCGATCGCGCATGTTGCTCCGCCCCTTGCAATGGTTATTCAAACTGCCCCTCAGTGTAGTGCAGGGTTGGAAGGAAGAGCGAAGAAGGAAGAAGGAAGAGGGAAGAGGGAAGAAGGAAGAACGAAGAACGAAGAACGAAGAGGTTTTATTTTTCGTTTTTCATTTTTCATTTCTTCCTCCCTCCCCATCTCCCTCTCCCGCACGACCCCAATCCCGCCACCCTCCCTTATGATTTAAGGGGTAAACGCTTAACGCTGGGAGTTGACTCATGTCCACGGCGCGGCCCGACATTGTGTTTATTGTGCTGGATACGCAGCGGCGCGATCGCCTCTCGTGCTACGGCTATCCGCTGCCGACCTCGCCCCATCTAGACGCATTCGCGGCAAACTCGACACGCTTTCACCACGCTGTGTCTGCGGCCCAGTGGACGGTTCCCTCCCACACGACGATGTTTACCGGCCTCTACCCCTCGGCGCATGGCGTGTTGCAGTCCTACTCGCGGCTGCCCGATCACATTCCCACGCTGGCGGAGCGGCTGAGCGCAGGCGGCTATTACACAGCAGGCTTTTGCAACAATCCGCTGGTGGGCGTGATCAACAACGGCTTGCGGCGAGGCTTCTACAGCTTTTTGAACTATAGCGGTCTGCTCACCTCACGTCCCAACCAGGCCGGCATTCCGTCTGGGCTGGTGGGCAAATATCGGCAGTTTTTTAAGCGATCGCTCGCTAATTTGCTAAACCGGGTGCAGGATTCCTTTGCGCGATCGGAACTGATGCTGGCGCTGTCCTTTACGCCGCTCATGGTTCCCCTTTGGCAAACGGCGCTGAGCTTTAAGGGCAACACGCGCAAATCCCTGGACGATGCTGCCCAGCTACTCATCGACCGCAAAGGAGTAGCAGCCGACCAGCCGATTTTCAGCTTTTTGAACCTGATGGGCACGCACATGCCCTACCACCCACCCCGGCAGTATGTGGAGCGGTTTGCGCCAAGTGTCTTGCGCGACAAAGCGGCGCAGCATTACCTGAAGCAGTTTAATGGCGACATCTACGGTTGGCTGGCTCCCCTGGCAGAGGTGCTGGACGAGCGCCAGAAAGCCACGCTGGACGGCATGTACGATGCAGAGGTGGCGTATCAGGACGAACTGCTGGGCGCGTTTTTCCGCAGGCTGGCGGAGAGCGGGCGATTGGACAACACGCTGGTCATCGTGTGTTCCGATCACGGCGAACACCTGGGCGAAAAGCAGTTCATCGGCCACTCCATCACGCTTTACAACGAACTGATTCAGGTGCCACTGATTATCCACGACCCCAGCGGCAATTTGCCCAAGGGCACAGTGCGAGAGGAGGTCGTTTCGACTCGTCGCCTATTTCATACCGTGCTGACCAGTGCCGGACTGGCCAACGAAGTGGAGGAAACTCTGACCTTGGCACAGGCTCCTGGCAGCGAGAGCGATCGCCGTGTCTTTGCCGAAGCAATTCCGCCGCAAAACGTGGTGAACCTGCTCTATAGGCGACAGCCAGAACTGGTGCTGGCCCACGCCTGCGATCAGCCGCGCCGCGCTGTGTGGATTGGCAACCACAAGCTGATCGAAACCGGGGGCGATTCCGGGACAGATCGCTTCGCGAATCGCCTAGAGCTATACGACTTTCAGCAAGATCCCACCGAAGCCCTCAACCTCAGCGACATCCTGCCAGAAAACGTAGAAGTTCTCCAGGAGTGCTTGCAGCAGTTCGTTGGGGAATATGCAGGCAAGGGCGTAGAATATGGCGATCGCACTGGTGCAACGGAACAGCATCGCGCCCCTGGCTTCGACGATCCCGAAGTGCAGCGCCGCCTGCGCGACCTGGGCTATCTGGAAGACTAAAATTCAGAGGTTGGGAGTTGGGATCAAGGCCCATCTAGACCAACCCCACCAAAATCCAAAATCCCCAATCCAAAATCCAAATCAGGCTTTGCCAAAATCTACCAAAAAATTACGGGTCAACTCAGGAGACGAGCATGTACGTCCTGATCGGGGGTGCGGGTGTGATCGGCATCAGTCTGGCGCAAACGCTCGTAGAACTGGGACACACGGTCGCGCTGGTGGATATTGACCCCAACGCCTGCCGTTATGCGCGAGAACAGATCGGCGCAATGGCGTTTGAAGGGAGCGCCGTGAGTACTGAAGTGCTGCTAGAAGCAGGCATTCGCAAGGCCGATGCGATCGCCGCCGTGCTAAGAGAAGACGCACTCAATCTGGCAATGGTGACGCTAGCAAAACACTACGGCGTGCCGCAAATCGTCGTGCGGATGCGCCATCGCGACTTTGCCGAACCTTATCGCATTGCGGGCGCAACCACCGTCGTCAACGCCATCGACCTGGCCGTATCCACCATGGCCAACGCGATTGAGTATCCCCAGGTCGAGTCCATCATGCACTTCGACCAAGGGCAAATCGAAATCCTTAAGCTCCATATCCCAGCGAGTTGCCGCGTTGTCGGCCGCAGCCTCGCTGAGATTGCCCAAGATCCCCGATTTCCTCGTGATTCCCTGATCATTGGCTATCAGCCCCACCATCATGAAAACCTGGTCATTCCCAAGGGCAGCACGGTGCTGGAGGCGGGTTCCACAATTCTCATGGCTACCAAACCCGGCTCCATTCATCAGGCGGTGGATTTCATCGAAGGCTGCCCCACAGATTAATTTCCGGCTTTCAAGAATTAGCAACCCGTATTAAAACTCGGCGAGAGTATCTTCAATAATTCCTCAATAATTTTTGTAGAAGCCCCGTATAGCAGAGCTTCTACAAAAAATCTAAACCCCATCTCAACAGGGTTGATATTAGGATAAGGCGGCAGTAAAACTGCACACTGGGTCTTAGATCAACCCATCCTCTTCGCCCATTTGCAAGAGTAGGTCAAGGACGCGGTTGGAATAGCCCCACTCGTTGTCATACCAGGACACAACCTTGAAGAAATTGGAGTTGAGCGCGATGCCGGCTTTGGCATCGAAGATGCTGGAACGCGGGTCGGTGCGGAAGTCCATTGATACTACTTCTTCTTCGGTGTAGCCTAGGATGCCCTGCATGGGCCCTTCCGAGGCGGCCTTCATGGCGGCGCAGATTTCCTCGTAGGTGGTGGCTTTTTCGGTCTTGAAGGTGAGGTCAACCACTGACACATCGGGCGTGCCGACGCGGAAAGCCATGCCCGTCAGCTTGCCCTTTAGCTCCGGCAGCACCAGCGCCACGGCTTTGGCTGCACCTGTGGACGAAGGAATGATGTTTTGCGAAGCACCGCGGCCGCCGCGCCAGTCTTTTTTGCTGGGGCCATCGACGGTAGGCTGGGTGGCGGTCATCGAGTGAACCGTCGTCATCAGCCCTTCGGCGATGCCAAAGTTTTGGTGCAGCACCTTGGCAATCGGGGCGAGGCAGTTGGTGGTGCAGCTTGCGTTGGAAACAATCACGTCTTTGGAAGGCTCAAAGTCTTCGTGGTTCACGCCAACGACGTAGGTGGGGACTTTTTCGGGGTCTTTGGTAGGAGCCGAAATTAGCACTCGCTTTGCGCCTGCGATGAGATGGTTGGATGCGCCTTCATAGTCGGTGAAAAAGCCGGTGGATTCTACCACGTAGTCTACGCCGAGCTTGTCCCAGGGCAGTTCTGCGGGGTTGCGCGTGGCCATGCAGGGAATCTTGTGCCCGTTGAGGGTCATGCTGTCGCTGGTGGCTTCCACCGTGCCGTGATACATGCCGTGGGTGGAGTCGTATTTGAACAGGTAGGCGAGGTTGTCGGCGGGTACGAGGTCGTTGATACCGACAAATTCAAACTTGGGGTTGTTGATGCCTGCGCGAAGCACTAGGCGACCGATGCGACCAAATCCGTTGATGCCGACTCTAACGGTCATAGGGTAAATCTCCTTGGGTGTGGGAGGGTTTCAATGGCGGCTTTCAGTTGCTGCGTCACTAGCGCTGCCTTACTAGCTGCGAAACCAGTTGTAAAACTAGATCTCAAACTAGGGGCAAATTGGAATTCTTGCCCAGATTACCGGATTTCCTTAAGGTGAAGCTGAGAAAACGGTATGATTTCAGGGCTTTGTCAATCCGATTCCTGAGGGACGATGCGGTTCCGCAAGGCTGGTGCCAACGCCCTTTCAGTCTCGGTTTGAATGTTACCTTGAACGCTGCCTCAACTCCTTGCAGCTAGGCTATAGCAACTGCCTCATTTCGTCTTGTCAGCAGGATTACTCAACGCTAAACCTGCTGGATCTAAACCTGTCAGACTTTGAGCCTGTGATGTTGATTGGAACCGCGGCCACTGCCACTCGTGACGTGCCAGAGCTAATTCCGGTGCTGATTATTTTGCTGCTGGTGGCGACGGCGGTGGCGCTGCTGTCGCGGCGGTTTCGGCTGCCCTACGTGACGGGGCTGGTGATTGCAGGGCTGGCGATCGCCGAACTGTTGCCCCAGCGAGTTGGCCTCAACACCTCGCTGATCCTGAACCTGTTTTTGCCTATTCTGCTGTTTGAATCCGCCATCAACACTGACATCAGCCGCCTCCGCAGCACTCTCAAACCAATCCTGCTGCTGGCGGGGCCAGGTGTGGTGCTGGCTTCAGGTATCACTGCGCTGGTGCTGAAGTTTGGGCTGGGCTTGGGGTGGATTCCGGCGCTGCTGGCGGGGGTGATCTTGGCCATTACTGATACGGTGTCGGTAATTGCCGTGTTCAAAGAAGTTGCTGTGCCGGGTCGCCTTTCGACCATTGTGGAGGGCGAGAGTCTGTTTAACGACGGCATTGCCCTGGTGCTGTTTGGGCTGATTTTGCAAGCGCATCTGACGGGTTCGGTGACGCTGACGGAAGGCGTGCAGCGATTTGTGGTGGTGATTGCGGGTGGGGCACTGCTGGGGCTGGTGTTGGGCTATCTCTGTGCGGGCTTTTTTACTCAGTCGGATGATCCCCTCAGCGGCATTTTGCTGACGGTGGCGCTGGCATTGGGGGCGTATCAGCTTGGGGAGTTGCTGCGGGTGTCGGGCGTGGTCGCGGTGGTGGTTTCTGGACTGATCGTGGGAAATGCGGGTCTATCGCGGCGATTTTCTGCCTCCAGTCGCATCACGCTGTATAACTTCTGGAATTATGCTGCTTTTGGGGTCAATACATTTATTTTTCTGCTGATTGGTCTGGAACTGGAGTTGTTTACGCTGTGGCGGAACCTGCCCGCTGTGCTGTTGGCGATCGCCGCGTATCAGGTGGGGCGGCTGCTGTCGGTCTATCCGCTCTTGGCGCTGCTGCGTCCCTTCGATCGCCCAATTCCCCTGCGCTGGCAGCATGTGATGTTTTTGGGCAACATCAAAGGCTCGCTGTCGATGGCGCTGGCGCTGAGCCTGCCTGCCAGCCTAGCGGAACGCGGCAATCTGATTGCGCTGGTCTATGGAGCCGTGCTGCTGTCGTTGGTGGGGCAGGGCCTCAGCTTGCCGTGGCTGGTGAAGCAGCTAAAGCTATCGCCCCTGTCGGAAACCCGCCGCCAAACTGAGGAATTGCAGGCGCAACTGATTGCCGCCAAAGCTGCCCAGGACGAGCTAGAAAGCCTGCTGAAGACGGGCGTATTGCCCAAGGCTGTGTATGAGGAACTGCGATCGCGCTATCAAGTCCAGGTGGCCCGCGCCGAAAAATTGCTGCGCGATCGCTACAACCAGCGGGCGGACTCTGGCGCAATCGACGCGGGCGATCGCCCCAAACTCGATGCCATCCGCCGCCGCCTACTGCTGTCGGAAAAAAGCGCCCTACAAGAGGCTCTGCGAAAGCGGGTGATTTCTGAGGCGATCGCCCGCGAACAGCTTCAGCAAATCGACGAACAGATCTTGCTTTTGGAGGACGAATAAGAATGAGTAAGATCAAACGGGTACAGGTTCGTCTTCGGGCGATCGCCCCGTATCTCCCAGCACCGACAACTTTGGGCGATCGCCCTTCATCTCCCGACACCAAAACCTCTGGGCGATCGCCCCCCGACATCTCTCGGAACCTCGAACTGCTGAAAGATTTGGAAGTCCATGAGATCGGACAAATGATCGTCCTCCAATCTACAGATACAAAACAGGCTGTAGCCTTACTCGGAAGAGATACATGACTAGTCCTCGTGCAGCAGAGATAGGAGTTGCGCTTTTGCCAGTGCTGGAGCCAGTGCAGAAGATTCTTGGTCATAAACCTGGTTGAGATGGTTCAGCATAGCGACTCTCTCTGCGTCTTCAAAGGCGGAATCGGGTAGCGAAATGGCGGTATTTATAGCAACCGTGTCGCAAGGGGTTGCGCGTTGATGGTCATGCCCTAGGTTTACCAAACCCGTCAGAGCAGATTCCGAGTGCCAACTATGCTTGCTCTGACTGAGAGTTAGATCGGTGGCACGGCGGGTAAGGCAGCGTCTTGATCAATGCTCCGGAGGTTACTGGAATTAACTTCGCCCGTGGTTAAGAACCGGAAGGTTTCTTGGTAAAGGCTCTGCCAAAAGCGGTTGCTCATGCCCTGGCTAACTTCGGTGGGGTCTATCATGGGGTGAGGCACGAGGTCTTCTTGTGGATATTGATAAAAGCAATGCCCCTGGCGATCGCCCCCCAGGTTTTGATAAAACTTACGATTCGTCTCGATGTCGGCTGCGTCTTCGTTTTCCGTTAGCACCATGAAGACAGGCGTTCGGGAAATGCTGCGAACATTTTGCTGCACGTAGGCTTTGCCAAAGCGGGCATTTGCCGTCAGCGCCCCCACCGGAAACCGTAGCGCAGGGTCCCAGCCCAGTTCGCGAATATCCAGCGGCCCCGCCAGTTCCACATACTTGCGCCGCTCTTCGCCGTAGATTTCTAGCAGGGGCGCATAGGCAACCACTCGCGCAATTCGGTCGGGTTGGTCGGCGGCCAGCGCCAGGGCTACTGCGCCCCCTACGGACAGTCCTACGGTGAAGATGGGCCCTGGCAGAGAGTCCAGTTCCCGCAGGCGATCGCGGGCATCGGTAAGATAGCGCAGATGTGATGAGATGAAATAGCGGTCAAAGTCGGGATCATTCGGGCGCTCGATCGCCTTCAGAATGTCCAGCAGGCGCGGCTCTATCCGCAGCAATCGAGCAATCAGCGCCATCCGCTGCAAATAGCTGGGTCGGGGCAGGTCGCCAGCCGCTTTGGGATTCGTCAGGTTGGCCAGCGATGCTTGCAGCACGGGGTCGGCGGCCACTTTTTCTTTGAGGGGAATAGCGATTTCGGGCTTGAGATCCACCTGACACCAGTTTTTGTCGGGGTTGACGAAGGCGTGGCCGGCGAGGGTGCATTGGTAGACATTCAACCCATTGCGAAACAGGTAATCTGCCAATCGCCACATCTGGTGCGGTTTGGCGCTGAACCCATGAAACATCATCACCGTACCGCGAATCGGCTGGCCTGGCTCGTGAAACAGGCAATAGGGATAGGCTCCCTCACGCCGATCAGGACTGGACTCAATCTGGCGGACGTAGGCGGCGATCGCCTCTCTGGCTTGATCAATCTGGGCGGCTGTAGGGGTGGGGGCTGTTTGCATATTGGGAACAGGATTGAGGTATCCAAACTTCTGTGAGTCGTCGATGTGAATCGTCGATGTGAGCCGTCGATGTGAGCCGTTGAGCCGCTCTTATTATCGTCGCCCTGCCAGTTGCAAGCAAATGGGTTGACTCTCCAAGAGGGCGGGGGGATGTGGCTCAGAGGCTTCAGGCGAGGCTCCCCATCGCGCCATTCTGACTCAATCTGGGAATCCTGAAGGCAGTTCTTTTGCTTTTCCATCGGCGATGCATCTGACCGACTCTGTTTCTGCGCCAGAGTGGGCGCGTGTCCGGGCAACGTTTCAGCAAGTTTGGGGCTATGAGGACTTTCGACCGCCGCAGGACGACATCGTGCGATCGCTCCTCTCTGGGTGCGATGCCCTGGTGGTCATGCCCACGGGGGGCGGCAAGTCGCTTTGCTTCCAGCTTCCGGCGCTGCTGCAAACGGGGCTGACGCTGGTGGTGTCGCCGCTGGTGGCGCTGATGGAAAACCAGGTGCAGGAGTTGCGCGAAAAGCGGCTGCCCGCTGCCCTGCTGCATAGCGAGCTGCCGCCCCGCCAGCGCCAGCAAACGCTGTGGCAGTTGGAGCAGGGCAAATTGCGGCTGCTGTATCTGTCGCCAGAGACGCTGCTGAGTATGCCAGTGTGGAACCTCCTGAGCCAGCCGCAGGTGCAGATTCGCGGGCTAATTTTGGATGAGGCACATTGCCTGGTGCAGTGGGGCGACTCGTTTCGGCCGGCTTATCGGCGGCTGGGGGCGGTGCGACCGGCGCTGCTGGCAGCGAAACCCGCAGGCACAACACTGGCGATCGCCGCGTTCACCGCAACGGCCGACCCGCAGGCGCAGCGGACGATTTCCGAAGTGCTGGGGCTGAACCAGCCGCAGGTGTTTTTGCAAAATCCTTACCGAGCAAACCTGGCGCTGTCCGTGCAAACGGTGTGGAGTCCACGCGGGCGCAGGCGATCGCTCCTCCAGTTCATCCAGGCGCGGCGGGGCAAGGCGGGGCTGGTCTACGTGCGATCGCGCCGCGAAGGGGAAGACCTGGCAGACTGGCTGAATCAGGCAGGCTTTCGCACGGCGGCGTATCATGCGGGGCTGGGCCCGGCGCAGCGGCGGCAGATCGAGCAGGCGTGGCTGGGCGGGCAGATGCCGTTTGTGGTTTGCACGAGCGCCTTTGGCATGGGCATTAATCATCCCCACGTCCGCTGGGTGGTCCACTATCACGCGCCGCTGCTGCTGAGCGAATATGTGCAGGAGGTGGGGCGGGCTGGGCGCGACGGCAAACCCGCCGAAGCGTTGACTCTGGTGAGCGATCGCCCTGGCTGGCTGAACCCGGATGATCGCCAGCGGCAGCAGTTTTTCATTGAAAAGGCGCGATCGCAGCACCAAACCGCCCAGGTGCTGATCCGCAAGCTGCCACAGACGGGCAGTGTGGCCGACCTGTCGCGCCAGTCTCCCGACAGCGCGATCGCCCTCGCCCTGCTCCACCGCAGCGGCCAGCTCACCTGGGACGACCCATTTCACTACCGCATCCACCCCGGCGCAAAGCCCCAGCCCTTTCGCCCCGACCCCGCCATCCGCCAGATGCAGGACTATCTCTATACCCGCGACTGCCGCTGGAAGGTGTTGCTTTACCGCTTTGGCTTTGCCCAAGATGCGCTGGCGATGCGCTGCGGAACCTGCGATCGCTGCCAGGGGCGATCGTAATCTTTGAGTCGCCCTTGCTAAACTGAAGCCACTTAAGATTTAAGGAAGAGGCGCTGATCAGCACCCCTAAACCCCCAATTCCTAACCCCTAACCCCTCTCATGCTGCCCCATTTCCCCGGCATGAATCCCTACTTGGAAAACCCAGACCTGTGGACAGAGGTTCACTTTGGGCTGATTGGGGGGTTGGCGCGGTTTTTGAATGGGATCATTACGCCGAAATATCGAGCAGCGGTGGAAAAGCGAGTTTATCAGGATGCACTTCTGGTGGGCATTCCCGATGTGGCGATCGCCACTCGTCGAGCAGAACCAGCTTCACCAAGTGTGACGCACATACAAACCGCTGTGCCAGCCAGCGAGCCAATTCAGGTTGCCGTGCCGATGCTGGAAGAGGTGACGGAGCGGTTTCTGGAAATTCGGGAAGTGGGTACGGGAACGGTTGTGACTGTGGTGGAAGTGCTGTCGCCCAAGAACAAGCAACCGGGCGAAGGACAGACTCAATATGACCGCAAGCGTCAAGCCCTGCTGAGCAGCAGCGCCAACCTGGTTGAGATCGATCTGCTGCGGACAGGAGAGCCAAAGCCAATGTTGGGGGGCGTGCCATCGGACTGTCGAATCTTGGTGAGTCGGGCGGACGAGCGGCCTGCGGCATCTCTGTATGCGTTTAATCTGCGAGATCGGATTCCCCGATTCCTAGTTCCGCTGAAACCGAGCGACGAAGAGCCAGTCGTGGATCTGGAGGCGATTTTGAATCAGGTTTATACAGAAGCTGCGCTAGCGCTGGCGATCGCCTATGATCAGCCCCCAGTGCCGCCGCTGCGAGAGGAAGACCAGCGCTGGCTGCAAACGCTGATCTCATCGGAACCTGGATCGCGGGAATAATCGTTATTCATTGAGCTAGCGCCATCCATAGAATCGCAAGAAGTCTGACAAAGCTTCGGCTCAAAATCCAAAATCGGCAATCTAAAACCCAAAATCGCTAAAATCTCCACGGCAATTCTCCAGCAATTCTCAACCCCGCAGCAGAAGCCCCCGCTTTTGTGGTACTTATATTCAGATAGCAAATTGCGAATGATCATCAGAGTTGGGTTAGCAGGGAAAGGAGGGCAAACAACGTGAAGCTGTCGGTTGTTATACCCTGCTATAACGAGTTGGGAACCATCGGGCAGGTGGTGGCGGCAGTGAGGCGATCGCCCATCCAAGATCTCGAAATCATCATTGTGGATGATTGCTCAACTGACGGCACGCGAGACTTGCTGCAATCTCAAATCGAGCCGCTCGTAGACCAGGTGCTATATCACCCCAAAAATCGCGGCAAGGGAGCCGCCCTGCGAACCGGGTTTGCGGCGGCAACGGGCGATATCGTGGTGGTGCAAGATGCTGACCTGGAATACGACCCGCAAGAGTTTCCGCTCTTGATCGAGCCAATCCTGAATGACAAAGCGGATGTGGTGTTTGGCTCTCGCTTTATGGGTGGACGACCCCACCGCGTGGTCTACTTTTGGCACATGGTGGGCAACAAGTTCCTCACGCTGCTGTCGAACATGATGACGAATATCAACCTCAGCGACATGGAAACTTGCTACAAAGCCTTTCGCCGCGAGGTGATCCAGTCCATCCGCATTCAGGAAAACCGCTTTGGCTTTGAGCCAGAAATCACCGCCAAAGTCGCCAAAGCAGGCTGCCGCATCTACGAAGTGGGCATTTCCTATTACGGGCGCACCTACAAAGAAGGCAAAAAAATCGGCTGGAAAGACGGCTTCCGCGCCATTTACTGCATTCTGAAATACAACCTGTTTGCCTGAGATGCGGCTCTAAAGATAGCTAAAAGAGCTGATTTTTTTGCGCGTCGCCTATAAAGCACGGAGTTTTTTTAGTAAAATCGGGAGACTAGAGGGCGATCGCTCGATTGCAATCGCTCCCACAGCATGACCCACAGCAGTGGGCATTAAATTTAATTTCGTAAAAGCATTCTGCAATCTGGTAGCCTACAAATCTATAGTATGTATCGTGAAGTACTAGACAAAGAGGCGATCGCGCCTTTGCCAGTGGGCACAGGTTTTGTGGTAGGCGCGCCCTGGCGCGATGCCAGATTGAGGAGTCGAAACATGAATGTTTTTCATTGTTGTACCCATAAAACTGCCAGCCAATGGGTTCGTGCTATCTTTTCAGACCCTAGGGTACAAGAGTTTTCAGGTTTGAAGCCGTACTATTACGAAGAAAAAGCGCTTGCCAAGTACGGAGTTCAAAAACCATCCGAAAAAGTTTTTGATGAGCCATTTCCAGACAACACAGTTATTACGCCTCTCTATGCAGATTACAGCAGCTTTTGTAGAGCGCGGTCAATGTCATCGTCTCAGGCTTTTGCCTTCTTCGTGACCAGAGATCCAAGAGATATGCTTGTTTCTTGGTACTTCTCTATGAGATATTCTCATCAGCCAATTGTAGATGACGTATCATTAGTTAGGGAATTACTCAACTCAAAGTCCGAGAAAGAAGGATTAAAGCAGAGCATTCGCTTGTTGGCTAGTTTTGATTTGTTTGAGTCTATACACTCGTGGATTAATGCATCATCAGAAGACAAGGATATTATCCTTATTAAATATGAAGACTTGACATCAAGTAATAATGTTAATGTCTTCATGGATCTTTTCAGAGGATTTGGAATAGATGTACCTGAAAATATTTTAAGAGAAGTCTTAGAAGAATATGAGTTTGAGCATCTCACAGGCCGAAAAAAAGGACTTCAAGATCTTCAAGCACATCTCAGAAAAGGAATAGAAGGAGACTGGATCAATTTTTTGGATGATGAAATTCTAGAGGAATTTCAGAATTTTGCAGGAGATTTGTCAGAAAAATTAGGATACAAGTCGAAGCATGAGCTGACTCGACAAAACTTACATTTCTACCAGCAACTGTCGTCTGAACTCTACTCGGATTTGCATACTACTGAAACGAGGCTTATTTCGATCGAGAGTGAACTATCTTCCATGAAGCATGAGTTGTCTTCCGCAAACCGCGAAATTTCTCTTAAGCAGGCTCATCTTGAAGGAGTCAAACAAGAACTTTTGCATACACAGACAGAACTGGTTGTTGCAAAATCAGTTATCAAGAGGAAATCTTCCACGGTTAAGAGATTGAAATCTAGAGTTTCGGATCAGGCGCAAAAGTTGCGGGAGACTGCGCGAAGCCTTAAGATTCTAGAAAACAGGATCAGGCAGATGGAAAGCAGTAAGTTCTGGAAACTCAAGCAATTTTGGTTGGGCGTGACAACCAGACGTTTTGGGATATTTCTATGAAGCTTGCAGTATTCTACGCTTTTGCCCGCTCCGGAGGAACCTTGGTTAATCGGTGCATTGGCTGCATTCCTGGAAATTTAGTCTTGTCTGAAGTTAATCCTCACGCTTCTGTGATTCCTCCTGAACAACAGGCTCATGAATGGTGGAAATTGATTTCAGGTGAAGAAGTCAATGTTCTAAAGATGCAGACATACATTCAAAAGATTAGATACTTGGCTCAAAAAACTCATGAACGCCAGCTAAACCTTATTGTTCGAGATTGGTCAGCCGTCAATTTTTTAGGAGATCTACTTGTTCAGGATTTTCTCACTCCTAGCTATGTTTTAGAGCAAGAAGTCTACTTGTTGCGCGGTGAGCTTACATATTGCTCTGCTGTAATCAGTAGGAGGGCGGAGGATGTTTATGCGTCCATTATCAAATCCTTCGCAGAGAGAACACCAGAAAATTTCCGATTCTTGAGCGCTGAAGATTTTGGTAAACGTTATCTACATTATGCAAAATCTGTTAGCAGATATCGAATTTTTCATTATGAAGATATTTGTGATGAGCCAGAAGCTCAAATTAAAGAGTTGTGTGAGTATCTAGAGATTCAGTATGATGCAAGTTTTTTACATAAATTTAAGCACTTTAATCAATGTACAGGTGACAGCCAACCTGTTATTGAGTCTAGAGGATTTAAGCTAGATGTTATTACGCGCCTGAAAAGTCACGTTAATTCTGAATACTATATCAATGCTCATCAGGACGAGCATTGTAGAGAAGCAAATAGGCTATTGGGCTATGAATAATGAGCTAGACGTAAAATCTTCACATATTAGCAGTCTCTGGAAAATAATTGAGGCGCGTGATTGTTCTGTTGCTGTATCGCGTGAGCGATTCTCAATACTAAATTATGAATATCAAAGATTGCTCCGTCAGCAAGAGCAATTCCGACAGCAAGAGCAGGAACAAGCTCAGCATCAACAAAAAAAACTCCAAAGTCTAGAAGAACTACTTCAACAGCAGCAAGTTCAACTCCAAGACATACACTTGGACTTAGAACAGATTCAGTCTTATGCCAAGACTTTAGAAGTGCAAGCTCTCCAACTGCGATCGCAAGCAGAACAGCAGCAATCGCGGATTGAGCAGCTTAAGGGGGATAAGAAGAGGCTGGGCGATCGCCTACAAAAAGCGAAGCTCAAGATCAGCAACTTGCAGCAACAGGTCGAAGCTATGCAAAGCAGCAAGTTTTGGAAGCTCCGCACAGCATGGGTTTCTTTGAAAAACCGATTGCGTTTGAATTCATAGCGGATATGAAAACGGCGCTGATTTGCGGCATTTCGGGGCAAGACGGAGCATACCTGGCGAGGTTTTTGCTCGAAAAGGGTTATGAGGTTCATGGAACCTCCCGCGATGCCCAGGTTTCGTTGTTTAAAAACTTGGATCGGCTGGGCATCCGCGATCGCCTGGTGCTGCACTCAATGGCGCTTAATGACTTCCGCAGCGTCCTGCAAGTGATTCATCGGGTCAAACCCGACGAAATCTATAACCTGGCTGGGCAGACCTCGGTTGGGCTGTCGTTTGAGCAGCCCGTAGAAACGATGGAAAGCATCACGCTGGGCACGCTCAATCTGCTAGAGGCGATTCGCTTTGTCAATGCGCCCATCAAGTTCTACAACGCTGGCTCTAGTGAATGCTTTGGCAACACGGGCGATCGCACAGCCGATGAAACCACTGCCTTTTCTCCACGCAGTCCCTACGCCGTTGCCAAGGCCGCTGCCCACTGGCAGGTTGCCAACTATCGGGAAGCCTACAACCTCTTCGCTTGCTCTGGCATTTTGTTCAATCACGAATCTCCGCTCCGTCCCAGACGCTTCGTCACTCAAAAGGTAGTGACCACTGCGATCGAAATCTCAAAAGGTCGCGCAGAGCGACTGTACCTGGGCGATATCTCAATTCGGCGGGACTGGGGATGGGCAGCAGAGTATGTCGAAGCAATGTATCTCATGTTGCAGGCTCCACAGCCCGAAGACTATGTGATTGCCACAGGCGAAACCCATTGTCTGGAAGATTTCGTGACCGAAGTTTTTTCCTATGTGGGGTTAGATTGGACAGCCTATGTTGAGGTAGACAAGTCCCTGTTTCGACCGTCTGAAATTGCCGTCAACCGAGGCAGTCCCCAAAAAGCGCATGAAAAGCTAGGCTGGCGGGCCCAGAAAAAGATGAAAGACGTAGCGCGGGGCATGGTTGATGCCATTCTGTGCGATACTAGTCCAGATGCGTAAGCTAGGACGGAGCGAATCAAAGCAAATCTTGGGCGATCGCAGATTTAGGATTCCGTAAGGCGGTAGTTTGAGATGCAGAAGAAGGTTAATTTTCCAGCAAAACAGGCTAAACTTCGCCGACGCCTAGAGACTTTACTAACTGGTTACTCTGCATTTCCTAAGGGCAAAACGCTGACAAAAGCGGATGTTGTTATCACACCAAACGAGATCAATACTCGACACGGCACAGGCCTTCTCGTAAAGCGAATCTTTGGCACAGGGGCGAATACAATCTCAATTCGCTCTGCGGATACCTACGCTGGCGATCATCAGTTTGGGGATCTCAGCTTGTCAATTTCTCATCGAGGCTGTTCTCGACCAGAGTCTTTTAAGAAGCTACTGAAGCAACTAGAGGACGTAACCATTCGTCGAATTCTTTGCATCCCCTTCTTCAAGGATGACCTGATTACGGCGATCGCCCTTAAGGAAATATTCAACGTCCAACTTTGCACTTACATTCTGGACGATCAGAACATATACGTTAAGAATATTCCAGATGGCTTGATGCGCGAGTTATTAGAAAAGTCCTCACTTCGTTTAGCCGTTTCTCCTGAAATGAGAGATGCTTACGAACAGCGCTATCGCCTAAAGTTTTGGTTCGTTCCACCCGTTGTACCTAGTGATCTAATTCAGAACTACTTCAAGCCCGCCGCCGATGACAAAAGCAATGACAAGACGGGCGTACTAATTGGGAACGTCTGGAACGAACGATGGTTCAATAATCTGCAAAAGCTTCTGACTGGTTTCCCGCATCACATTGATTGGTTCCGCAGCGGACAGCTTCAAGATTTTGAATGGCTTGCTGATAAACACGCTTTTCTGCAACAAGGCATTCTTCGTGAGCAAAACTTCATTGAAGATGAGTTTGAATTTGTGCAAAAGCTGCGGCAATACCCCTATGCCGTGATTCCCTCCAGCACGCTCGATCAAGAAGATGAGCATCTTCCCGTTGGGTATCTCAGCCTGCCCAGTCGCATTCCTTACCTACTGGCCACCACAAATATCCCAATGATTGTGGTAGGCAGCCCAAAAACCGCAGCCGCCAAGTTCATTGAGCGCTTCGGTGTAGGAGTAGTTTCAGATTATGATCCTGCTAGCTTCAATCAAGCTGTGGAGTACGTTACTGCTCCCGACAATCAGCGTGAAATGCGGCAGCGGGCTGCTATGTTAGCTGACGTATTTTCAGATAAGAAATTTGACACCTGGTTGTGGAAATCTCTAGAAGCAGGACAGCCAATCGACTTTAGATTCGAGGAACTCTGCCCGCATCGCCCTAGCGACCTGCTTTATTTCATTGAACCACCGACCCCACGAGATTTGTTTCCGGAGTTTGTTCCGTCATTCAATTCATTTCGTCGGCTAAAGCGGCGAGGGTATGAACCTAATTTTGTCATTGACGTAGGCTGTTCTGTTGGTGTTTGGTCATTTACCATCAGTAAGCTATATCCCAGCGTTCGCTACGTCCTCATTGATCCACTGTTGGCAAAACATGATGCTAACTTATTGCGTCAGTTCGCTGGATCATTAAGACATCATGATTTAGTAGAAGCAGCAATTTCCAATCAGTCTGGAAAAACACACCTGCAAGTATCTCAAGATCTCTATGGTAGTTCTTTACTAAAGCCTGCTGACTTTCGCTCTTACGAGTCTGTTGAAGTCGAAGTCAAAACTCTCGATCAAGTCTCTGAGGAACTGTCGATTGAAGGACGGGGTGTTCTAAAGATTGATGTTCAATGCGCTGAACATTTAGTTCTGGAAGGGGCGACCCAATTTTTGTCTAAGGTGGATGTTCTGGTCGTGGAACTATCTCTCGTTCAGTATGATTCAGATGCTAAAACACTTACCGAAATGGTAGGCATTATCTCGGATTTAGGATTTCGCTACTACGATGATGCTGGAGAATGGCGATCGCCCGTTGATGGAGCCTTACTCCAAAAAGACATTGTCTTCGTTCGCGAAGGGCTGCTCTCTTCAGAAACCAGCGACATTCTTCTAGACGAGAAATCCTTCATAAAACCCTCAGTCCGCTCTGAGTATGAAGGCTTTCGCCTGGGCGAATCATCTCCTGCTTTACCTTCTTACTACGAAGGCGAGATGATCTATAGCAAGATGTTTGGCGAACTCATCAACGAAGTCCAACGTCTGCATCGATATTACGTTGATTATCAAGCAAAATATACACTGACTGTCCACGACGAGTTGCTTGCGATGAAGCAAGATTTAGATGACCTAAAGAAGCGTTTTATGTATTGATTCCTCTTGCTTGAGGTGTACTTAGTTGGGGCGGCAATAGGATTACAAAAACCTACAGAGTCAAGACTTAACATGAAGGTTAGCATTATCACCCCTTCGTATAATCAAGGGAAATTTATTGAGAAGACCCTGCTTAGTGTCCTATGCCAAAATTATCCCAACATAGAGTACATCGTGGTTGATGGAAACTCAAGCGATGGAACCATTGAAATTCTGGAATACTACAGGGATTTTATTGATCACCTAATCATTGAGCCAGATCGGGGTCAGTCCGATGCTTTAAACAAGGGATTTAGATTGGCTACGGGAGATATCCTAGCCTATCTGAATTCTGATGATGTATACGCAGATCAAAATGTCGTTTCTACGGTCATCAAATACTTTCAGGAAACCAAAGCAGATGTTGTTTATGGTTGTCGGAAGTTCATTTCAGAAGATGGCTATCAAACAAATTTTCATCCTTACAGAGAGTATTCAAAAGAGTATCTAGTTTGGACAGACTATATCCCTCAAGAGTGTGTTTTTTGGGGAAGAGATATCTTTAGGAAAGCAGGCGAGTGGATAAACGAAGAGTTCGATTTCGCGATGGATTATGAGCTTTGGTTTAGGTTTCTGGAGCATGATGCTCGATTTTATGCCGCACCTGAGACATTTGGCTTCTTTCGATACTATCCTGATCAAAAAACAAAGTCCCGCTGGGAAACTGTAGGACTTCCTGAGATTGCCAAACTGCATCAGCGTTATAACGGTTCCACAATTCCCCAAGATAAAATGTATGCCTATTTTGCAGAGTACACCTTTGGTTCTAGCAATCAGGCACTCATTTCTAGATTTTATGAGTCTTGGAGAAACTATGCTGAGTTTGAATCGAGAATCTTTGAATGCCTGCCAATAGACAATTGGGTTTACTATTGCCAAATCAATCCAAGACGGCTTAGAAAGCAGTTTTAGTACAAGGTTCAGATTCAATTGACGGGTTCTTAGAGGTACGGAGGAAGCAATGGTAGTTGGTAGACTAAAAACGATTAAAGACCTAATTCTAAACAAATTAGATCTGATTCAATCGAAGGTTGAGCAGTTTGAGCAGGTTTCTTCTGCCGCCTCTGAAAATGAGACTGCCCTATTAAGCTCTTCAGTGTTTTTAGTAGACGCGATGCAGCGTCAGGAAAAGCTTAATCAAGATTTTCAAACAACGCTTTTACATCAGATCAATACAATTCACCGCCAAGGGATGGCTCAGCATGAGTTGCTGAGCGAGGCTATATCTCAAATCCGTGATATAAGAGAGCAAGTTAGCGCCCTCCAAGATAGGATCGATCGGCTTGAGAAGAGTTCGGAAAAAAGTCATGACATGGGTAGGGTTTAAAGCAATTTTGTGACCAAACTTGATGAACTTGAGTCTGTAGGTTCAGAAAATATGCTCAGAAGCTTAAGATCAATGCTCCGTCGAACTGAGTCTGTTCAAGAAGTGCTTGCTGACGTTGATTCCGCTCAAGGAGCTTCTGCTCAAGGATCTACAGTGTCTCAAGTAACCCCAGATCAAACGCTTCCTGTTCAGCAGCTAGTCGCTAACAAGAAAGATAGGGTGATTTCGCTACTTGCATTAGGCGTTCCTATCAATGCAGTGGTTGATGTGGGTGTTCAAAGAGGTACTCCAGAATTGATGGAGCCACTTCGGGAAAAACATCACCATCTGTTTGAGCCTGTTTCCTTGTGGTATGGAGATATAGAGAAGAACTATTCCGCCATCAGAAATACGCTTTACCCTGTTGCATTGTCAGATGAAATAGGATCTGCGTGGCTTATTCAGACGGCGCTCTTGAAGGATGGAGTTGCCACTCACGCAAGAATCAGCGAAGTACCAGTAATACCGGATGGTCAAGAAATTGTTTCCTGTGAGGAGATCAAGGTAGACAGACTTGACTCATATTCTGATTTACTTGAAAAGGATTACTTGCTCAAGGTTGATGTTGACGGAAAAGATTTGGAAGTCCTTAAAGGAGCCTCTGGCTGCATCAGCAATGCTTCCGTTGTGATTGTGGAGGCACATTGGGCTGCATTGACGGCTAGAGGAAAGATTCTTGAGGAATACGGGTTTGAGCTGATTGATATTGTGGATCGGGTCATGTATGGACAAGTTTTGTGGCAGTGTGACTTGGTTTATCTAAGGAATGATCTGATGAATGAGAAACTACGTCCTCCCATGTTTGATCCCGCCCACTGGCATCCTCTCCCATAGCAGAGGCATAGATTATCTTAGATTTGGAAAGTGGTGCCCGATTCAACAGATTAGGCAAACCTAACGGCATCAATCAAAGCCTGAAAAATCGAAAAGCTTTATTGCTAAAGAAAAATCATCACGGCGGCAGCTAGCGTGATCAGAATCGCGTTGTAGGCGGCGTGGTCGGCAGTGCTGGCTTGCACGCCTGCCTCTTCCGACTGGAAGGCGTTGCCGGTTTGCCGCAAATGGCGATCGCGCACGTACTTATAGCGGCAGGCAAACAGGAACCCCGGCAAGATCAGCACCAGCCCGCCAATGATAGGAATGCCCGCCAGCAAATGTGCAAGCCCAAACCAGGTAGAGCGGATGCCAATTTGCCGCCAGGTATTCGCACCGCGCCGAAACAGCCGCTCCTCCAGCCGCGCCCAAAAGGGAATGCCCAGCAGCAGCGCTAGCCAAAACAGCAGAATCAGCAGCGTTGCCCAGTTAAAGTGATCTATCGCTGCTGGCACAGGCGGCTCCAGACCGGGCATCGGCGGAGGGGGGAGATCGGGCACTGGCGAGGGAGCAGGGGCGGCATCTTTGATCAGGTTGAACGGTTGAAACATAACGTTGCCCGGTCGCCCAAACACCAGATCCGACCAGCCCAGACGCAAAATCGGCGGGGCGATCGCATCGGCAATCGAATAGGTCGCCAGCGTCGCCACGACAATGCCCAGCGCCCGTCCGTAGGTCAGCCAGTGGGTGCCAAAGTAGGTCTGCCAGACGAAGCCCAGCCGCGACCGATGCCGCCACAGATCGGCCACAATCAGCCCCAGCACGCCCAACGACAGCAGCACCGACACGCCCTGCCGCAGCAATTCTGCCGCCGGCCCCTGCCCTAGCGCCAGCAGCAGCACCGCCGCCGTCACAATCAGCAGCCGCAGCTTAGCCGCATTCAGCACTGCGCCCACATTGCGCAGCAGTTCCCAGCGCGTTTCCCCCCCCCGCAGGTGCCTCCACCCCTGCCCCGCCATGCCCAGGCTCAGCAGCCGATTCAGCGCCGCCGGAGCGTAACCGGGTTGCAGCCGCAGCGCCTCATCGCAACTGGCGATCGCCCGCTCATAGCGCCCCAGCCGCATCAGCGCCCGCCCGTGATGCGCCCAGGCAGCCGCTTTCCACGCCTCCTGCCGATGCGGAGCCAGCGCCAGGGCCTGCTCAAAATTGGCGATCGCCTCCAGCACCCGATCCTGCCGCAGCAGGGCGATCCCCCGGTTGCTCCAGGCCCGGTCTAGCCTGCTGTCGAGGGCGATCGCCCGCTCATAGCACCGCTGCGCCTCGGCATATTGCCCCGCCACCGAATGCACCACGCCCTTGCTATTCCACGCTTCTGGCAGGTTGGGGTCAAGCTGCAACGCGCGATCGCAAAGCCCCATCGCCGCCTGCTTTTGTCGCCGCAGCACCGCCAGCAAAGACCCCTTCGCGCTCATCGATAGGGCATCCTGGGGCTGTTGTTCCAATGCGTTGCCAAAGCTGGTCAGCGCCTCGCCATAGCGCCCCAGACTGCGGAGCGTACAGCCGCGATCGCGCCACAGCCTTGCCCTCGGTTTGGCCGCCAGCTTGATCGCTTGGTCAAAATTCGCCAGCGCCTCCTTAAACCGCCCTAGCCCATCCAGCGCCCGCCCCCGCCCGTGATAGGCCGCCACCAGGTCTGGCCGCAGCAGCAACGCCTGGTCAAACTGGGCGATCGCCCCTTCAAACTGCCCTTCTTGCAACTGCCACCAGCCCAACCGACACAGCAACCCCGCCCGCTCTGCCTCTGGCAACTCAGCATTCCTCAGCCGCTGCCCATATTCTGCCGGAGTGAATCGAGCCAAATCATCACCAGACAACGAGAAATCCGAAAAATCCGAATCAAACTCAGAATCAAACTCAGAATCAGCGTACATGCAACATACTCAACGGCAGGACGGCTTGGCAATGCCTCTATTTCTTGGCAATGCCTCTATTTTAGGTTGAGGTTTTGGCGGGTTGAAGGGCTAGACGGTTGGAATGCGATGATTAGATTACCTTGCTTCCATCCATCCATGCTCACCCCTCCCCTGCGCCAGCACAACGGCATTTTTGAAGACCGCGCCTTTACCCGTCCCCTGCGAGACAGCGAACTCTCCTGCGCCATCCTGGTGGTGGGGGGATCGACGGCGGCCTACACGGCGGCGCTGGTGGCGGCGCGGGCTAATCTGTCGGTATGCCTGGTGCAGCCGACGCAGATTTTGGGGGGACAGTTCACCGTACAGGCGTTGCCCGCGTCGGACGATGGCGACTTGCTGAAAGAACGGGCGAGCGCATTTCATCGAGCGGGCGAAGAATTTGCGATTTCGCCGTTGCAGCGCTGGTTTCGCGATCGCCAGCGACAGCTCCAGCCCGTGCAGGGCGAAATTTTGCAAAACCCCGGCGGTGGCTGGGTCAGCCCAATTTGCACCAGTCCGGTGGTGGCTGCAACGGCCCTAAACGAGGCGATCGCCCCCTGTCTAGAACGGGGCACACTCCGCTTCATCCCCTTTGCAGAACCCGTCGAGGTGCGGTTTGCCACCCCTCTAGACGGGCGGCGGCGGGTGACGGGTGTCGTGTTTCAAGACCTCCAGCGGGGGCATCGCTTCACGGTTTTGGCACAGATCACCATTGAGGCAACGGATTTGGGGGATCTGCTGGAAGTGGGCAACATTCCCTCCCGCGTGGGGCAAGAAACCCGCGAAGAAACCGGCGAACAGGCGCTTCCTAAACGGCCCCTGCCAGAGTGTCAGCAGTCCTTTACCTACGGCGCGATCATCGAACTGGCGGAACCGGGCAAAGGCAAGCCCATTGGCGCACCGCCAGGATATAACGTCGCTCCCTGGCTGCTGGCAAAAGACTTTGAAGGCGACTTTTGGACGAAATCTGGCGGCCAATGGGAGCCACAGCCGCGCCCGTTTTTGCATCCCTTTGGGATTTTTCGCTATCGTCGCCTGATGCGCGTGTCTACCCAGGAAAAGCTGGTCAAGCCGGGGGATGTGTCGGTGCTGAACTGGGGCCAGCATCAGCACGGCGAGGGCGGCCCGATGCTCTGCGGCAATGACTATCGCGTGGGGGAACTGGTCGGCGTGAGCCGGGAGGAGCGCAAGCTGCATCTAAAGCAAGGGCGCGATCGCGCTCGGGCCTACGTCCACTACTTGCAGCAGCAGGGCCTTCCGCTAATACCCCGGGGCGACCTCACCTGGACCGCCGACGGCATCGCCCTAGAACCCTACATCCGCGAGGCAAGACGCGGTATCGCCCTCACCCCCATCATTCATGAAGATGTAGCCAAGGCCTTTTTCCCCAACCAGGCGCGGGCCCGCTGCTTTGCCGACAGCGTGGGCATTGGGCAATATCACTATCTCGATCTGCACGGCAACGACCGCCAGGGCCACGCCAGCCTGCCAGGAGACAAGGTGATCGCGCTACCGTTTACCTTGCCCGTGGGGTCGCTTGTGCCCATCGACACCGACGGGCTGGTTCTGTCGTCCAAGAGCCTCGGCACGACGCATATCACCAACGCCGCCTACCGGATGCATCCGGTGGAATGGGCAATTGGGGAAGCCAGTGGCTATCTGGCGGCGCTGGCCGTGTGGGCGGGGGTGCAACCGAGGGCGATCGCCCTTCAGGAATCCCTCCTCCGCAAGCTGCAAGGGCTAATCACGCGCAACGGCATTCCCATCTTCTGGTTCGACGATGTATCCCACAGCGACCCCGACTTCGAGCCGATTCAGGTGATGGCGACCGCAGGCATCGTCCGCAGCGAAACCGCCACCGACCTGCACTTCCGCCCCGAAAACACCATCACCCGCGCCGTCGTTTCTACCGCAATGGTGAAGCTACTCAACCTGTCGCCCACCACGCCCGACCAGCCCACCTTTTCCGACGTGCCCAAGAACCACTGGGCCCATCCCTATATCGAGGCCCTGGCCGCAGCCGGACTGATCGCCGGAGTCGGCCGCGGCCGCTTTGCGCCAGAGTCGCCCATCACCCGTGAGCAGTTGTCCTTTTTGGTGAAAAAAGCCGCGCCCGATGCCTACGACCAGGCCTTTGCCCGCACGCCCATCGACCGCCAGTCCCTACGCCGCCGAGAGCTATCGCGGGTGCTGTACGAAGTGATGAAGGTCGTGTTGAAAACCTAGAGCATCTTTGGGCGATCGCCCGGATTGATCGCTATGCTGCACCGGGCAGGCAAGCATTTGAACAAAATAAACCAATCCAAGCTTGTTCACTCAAAACTTGCAAGTGATTGGGGGGGCTTCCCGCTCGCTCTCTTCAACCCTGCGAAATCATCATCCAGAAGTACCTTGGGCCGATTCCATGATCCGCGCTAGCTTCTTGAGTACCTGTAATGCCCCCTGCCACTCTTGAGTGAGCGTATAGAGCGAAAATACCCGCGACAAACTGTACTGTTTTTCTGGTCGCAGCACTAGCTTGATAAACAGCACATCATCCCCATTGGTCAACATTCCGTACTGGGGCTGGTCTGACTCAGGGGTTGCCATCATGTAGGCTAATGCCTGAGGCAATGCCGATCGCGTTGAGATTGTCGTTTTCTTCGATTCCAACACCAGCGCCCAAAACTGCCGCTGCATAATCAAAACATCAATGCGCCCCCGCAAAATCTCTTCGCCATCTGTAACCGTCACTTCCACGCCTGCTTCTGCCTGCATCCGAAAGGGCGGATCATAGAATCCGGTTTGCTCCAGAAGCGGCGAAGCCACTAGCAGCATCACCGAGCCTTCCAGCAAATCCCCTTCAGCCCGATGATAAAGCAATCGTTGACGCAAAACTTGCAGCTTTGCCCGTTCAGCATCATTCAACTCCGGCAACTCTTGCTGCCATTCGGTAAAAAATTGCTCATCCTCAACCCGGCGTAATCCAAACCGGGCTTCCACTTCAGATAAGCTTTTAACCGCGTCGGTGACTGCAATGACTTTTGCCATTATGGGTTCCCTTCACCGGAGTCTTATCTCATCAGGGACAAATCTTTTATCAAACAAATCTTTTATCAGGTATCAAATATCAGGTATCAAAATCTCGCTTCAAAGTCCATTGCCGATCAGGATAAACGGGGCCCAGAAAAACGGCGGCTGGTTGTCTTGAATGAGACTGATCTGGGCTTGCTGGAGGGCTTCTGCTTTGGAGATTGTTTTCGGATTCAGCAGTCGATAAAACTGGGTCATCAGCGCTTCGGTGCCTTCGTCGTTGACCCGCCACAGGGAGGCGATCGCCGCTCTGGCTCCAGTCCGCTGCATCTGGAAGCCAAATCCCAGAATTTCTTCGCCATTGCTCTCGCCGCTGACGGCGGTCTGGCAGGCGCTCAGCACGATCAGTTCCACATTGGGCAACGACCAGCGCGATGCATCTTGCAGCGTAACGCGATCGCCATTTCCAAACACAATAAAGGTTTCCTCCGGCGAACCCGCCACAAACTGCGCGTGGGTCGCCAGGTGAACCACCGTATAGTCATTCATGCGGGGTATGGTTGCCTGGGGGCTGAACTGGGCATCAATCAGCTTTTGCGTGTTGGGGATCTGGGCTGCAATATTCTCTACCTCGATGCCTGCAAACGGCAGCCCCGGAAACTGAAGTTCTCGCGTCCCCACTCGCACACTGACTTCACCCTGCACAAACGCCCCTGCCAACACCCGCAAGTCGCGCTGGGGTCGTCGATCAAACTCTGTGAGGGAGGCGGCAGTGATGTAGTTAACCCGATAGCGCTGGGCTAGCCATTGCGTGCCGTCGTGCAGCGCCGCCAGCGGAATGTAGCGCAGTTGCCCGTCTGGGGCATAGACAATCGTCTGGGTGTTGGCTTGGGCCAGGTCTGCTTCGAGCGGGCGCACTAGCCAATTGTAAAGGCGCTCAGCACTGGGTCTGGGGTTGACCCGAATGTCGGTCAGGGATTGCCGCAGTTCCAAAATCGCCTGATTGAGCTGGGTGCGCGGGACGTTCACCGTGCGGCGGATGGGCGGCGAAAAGGGCGTAACCAAAATTAGCTCTAGCCGATCGTCTAGCACCAGCGGATAGAGCAAGACGGCGTTTTGATTCAGGTTTCGCAGATTGTTTTGCAGCGCGGTGAACTGCACCGGGTCAATGTTTTGGCGGCGCGTGGTGCGGCTAAGCTGATCTAGGGCGGCGATCACCTCTGGACGATTGAGGAAATCGTCGAAGGTGCGGGCCAAATTTTGCTCGGCGGCGACCAGCACGGCGAGGCGCTGCTGCTGAGCGGGGGTGCGGCGGTCGGGGGCGATCGCCCGCAGTCTGGCCAGTTCTCGCCCCTGGGCGATCGCCCGATCGTAGAGGTTGAGCATGTTTCGCTCTTCCTCAGAGAGGGCAATGCCGCGCCCCGTCTGCTCGTTGCCGCGCACGTCGCGCAGATAGTCGTCTAGTTCCTGCACTTTGAGCAAATCTAAGACCTGCTGTGCTTCCAGCACCCGATCCTGGCGCAGCAGCAAATCTGCGAGCAGGCGATAGGTGCTGGATACCCGGTCGGTGTAGGTCTGCTGAATGTCGGGGTTGGTCTGTTGCAGCCCGGCCCGCAGCGCTTCCCACAGGTTCACCGCCTGCTTCAAGAACACGATCGCCATTGCAGGCTGGTCTTGCTCCAAAAAGAGTCGCCCCAGATTTGGCAGGGTGCGGGCTTCGCCTTCGCGATCGCCAATTTCCTGCTTCACCAGCAGCGAGTCTTGCAGCATGTCCATCGCCTGGGGATATTGCTGAAGCTCGACATGCACCAGTCCCAGGTTGTTGAGCGCGGTGGCTTCGAGGGAGCGATCGCCAATCTCGCGGGCAATGTCCAACTGGCTTTGCATGGCGGCGATCGCCCGGTCATACTGGCGCTGGTTGAGCCACAGCACGCCAATAGCGCCCTGAATCGCAGCCTCGCCTTGGCGATCGCCCTGTTCCTGGGCAATTCGCAGTTCTCGTTCCAGTTGAGTCATTGTGTCCCCAGTGGGCTGCGAAGCTACTTCTGCCTCGCCGCCAGCCGTCCGAGCTTGTTGCACGCGGCGATCGGCCTCCTCTGGCTGGCCCAGCGCCCGATAGACGACCGCCTGATTTAGCAGCGCTGTGGCGATGCCCTCGCGATCGCCCAATTCCTGAGCAATAGCTTGCGCCTGCTGCAAATTTTCTAGGGCCAGGGTATAGTCGCCCGTGGAATAATAGGTCACGCCCAAATTACCCAAAATCAGCCCTTGCCGACGGCGATCGCCCGTTTCCTGGGCAATGGGGAGTGCCTGGGTAAAGGCAGCGATGGCTTCGGCATATTGCCCCAAGCTGCGGTGGGCTTCGCCAATGTTGGTTAGCGCAACCGTGCGGCCGGGGCGATCGCCCAACTCTTGATAGATCGCCAGGGCCGCCTGCCATCTGTCTAGCGCAACGGCAAACTGACTGGCGCTATAGGCCTGCACGCCCTCTCGCAGCAGGCGATCGGCCTCATCCTGGCGAATTGCCGCTTCTAGCGTCTGCGGCGGGTCTGGGGTTTGAGCCTGAGCGCTCTGCCCCACCAGCGCAGCTAGCAAACTCAGACCGCCGATCAAACTGGTGAATAGCAGCAACAGCAGCCAAGATTGGGATCTGGACTGGGAATCGTGGGAATCGATGGACGGAAGCGTCATGGCTGAACCCGTAAAGTTCTGTTGACCGCTGTTGACCGCTGTTGACCGCGGTCTAGTGGAGACTAGGATTTTGCCTCCAGATCGGCTCCACACAACAGTTCTAGCACCTGCTCTGCTGTGATCAGCCGCTTTAGCACCACTTGCCCAATCGATGCACTCGATCCGTCTGCTTGGATCGTAGGCGATGGACAGACTTCTACCATTAGCACCGACTCTTCAACTTGGTGCAGCCAGAGACGTTCGCCCCGCTCCACAATAGAAAGCTGCATCCGCTGGATGTGGGGCGGTCGCCGCCAGGCCCGCTCATCCCAAAGCCCGCCAAATTCCCACACGCGCCCCACCGTCCAACCGTCCGATAGAAAAAAATACTTCACAGGTTCCCACACCGATTTGTCTATTCAATCTGTTGGTTCAAACTGCTGGCTCAATCTGTTGGCTCAATCTGTTGGCTCAAACTGCTGGCTCAAACTGCTGGCTCAATCTGTTGGCTCAATCTGCTGGCTCAATCTGCTGGCTCAATCTGTTGGCTCAAGCTGCTGGCTCAAAGGCTCAAGCTGCTGGCTCAAAGGCTCAAGCTGCTGGCTCAAAGGCTCAAGCTGCTGGCGAGCGCCTTCATGTCAACACAGATGTCAATCCAGAAGCATATAAATCACAGAAGCATAAAAATCGCCACTCGAAGGGCGATCGCTCCGAGTGGCATCACTCAAACTGTCATTGGCCCCTTGCTGCTTAGAATACCGGGTTGACGAGTGGATTTATCGCAATCTGGCTTCAAAGACGTTGGGCCCTGCTTCTGGAAACCTGATGAACCCTATTAGGACTTACGCAGTTGGACAATTTCTCGCGGGCTGTGCCCGCGAGAAATTGTCCAAACCCCAAGGAGCTTACCGCAAGTGCGTAAGTCCTGCCTATAATCTGGAACCCTGGCTATGAGGCAACCAGGGTGCTTCCATGCCGCTTCAGATGCCAGGCCCAAGCGTGGGAAATGATGTCGTCAATGCGGCTATACTGCGGCTGCCAGCCCAGAACGTCCCGGGCCCGGTCGGCGCTGCCGATGAGCGCGGGGGGGTCTCCAGGGCGGCGATCGCACGCCTTCACCGGGATGTCCCGGCCCGTAATCCGACGAGCTGCCTCAATGACCTCGTTCACCGAGAAGCCACTGCCATTCCCCAGGTTAAAAATATTGCTGCTGCCGCTGTTGAGCAGGTATTCCAGCCCCAGCACATGGGCCGACGCCAGATCCGTCACATGGATATAGTCACGGATGCAGGTGCCGTCGGGGGTAGGATAGTCCGTGCCGAACACCTGAATAGCATCGCGCAGCCCCAGTGCCGTTTGCAGCACCAGGGGAATCAGGTGGGTTTCGGGGTTGTGGTCTTCGCCCAATCGACCTTGGGGGTCAGCACCCGCCGCGTTGAAATATCGGAAGATCACCGATTGCAGACCGTAGGCTGCGCCAAAGTCCTTCAGCACTCGCTCAATCATCAGCTTGGTCGCGCCGTAGGGATTGATGGGGTTCTGGGGATAGTCTTCAGGGATGGGCACGACGTTGGGAATGCCGTAGGTGGCGCAGGTGGAAGAAAACACCAGCTTGTTGATCCCGGCGGCGTGCATTGCTTCTAGCAGCGTCAGCGTGCCGACTACGTTGTTGCGGTAATACTTCGCGGGTTCTTTGACCGATTCGCCCACATAGGCATAGGCGGCAAAGTGCATCACTGCGTCGATGGTGCGGCTGGCAAAGATTTGGTCAAGCAGGGGGCGATCGCCAATCTCTCCGACAATCAGTTTCGCTTTCAGAACGTCTTCGACCAGTTCCCGATGCCCATACACCAGATTATCCAGAACCAGAACCTCGTATCCCGCTTGCTGGAGCGATAGCACCGCATGGGAGCCGATATATCCCGCACCTCCCGTCACCAAAATCGTCGGTTGATTGGTTGAACCCATGACTAAACCCCTAACGCGAAGTGCCATCTGATACTTACCTATGTCTACTGGGAAAGCACCAGGCAAGTTTAATTTTTTTATGAAGTTTTAGTGAATTTATCGATTTTTACGGAAAGAATCAAGCCTGGATCGGGAGTCATCCGGGCTTGAACCTTCCAATCTCAGCCTATCGCTAGGGGAAGTCGTAGGAGCGGCGAGACTGCTGGGCAGGAGAATCCGATGCGGGAAGTTCGCCCATTTCTGCGTTCATCGACACAGCGTAATGAACCAGTTGCAGCAAGCGCTGTCGGAGGGTGCCCAAACCGAGGCGATCGCCCGCCGAGATAAACAACGCCTGCGGAAACTCCGACTGAGCCAGCGCCAGCGTGTCGCCATCCACTTGGTCAATCTTGTTAAACACCAGCAGCGCCGGCCCTGGCGTAATCGGCATTTCGCTCAAAATCTTCATCACCGAGCGGATTTGGCTCTGCCAGGCTGGATGCGACAAATCCACCAGGTGCAGCAGCGCGTCTGCTTCGGTCACCTCTTCTAGCGTCGCCCGAAAGGCATCCACCAGCGACGGCGGCAGGTCGTGGATAAAGCCCACCGTATCTGTCAGCACCAGTTCCACAGGCTCCTGGGTTTCGGCATCCGTCACCACCAGGCGGCGGCTCGTGGGGTCGAGCGTGGCAAAGAGCTGGTCGGCAGTATAGACTTCCGCATTGGTTAGCGCATTCAGCAGGGTAGATTTGCCCGCGTTGGTATAGCCCACCACCGCCACCGAAGGCACGTCCCGATGCTGGCGGCGCTGTCGCAGCCGGGCCCGATGCGCCTGGATCTGGTTGACTTCCTGTTGCAGTCGGGCAATTCGCCGTTGAATGGCACGTCGTTCAGTTTCCAGCTTGGTTTCCCCAGGGCCTCGCGTGCCAATGCCGCCGCCCAAGCGAGACATGTCACGCCCTCGACCTATCAGTCGGGGCATGGTGTATTCCAACTGAGCCAGTTCCACCTGGAGCTTGCCAGCCCCCGTCTGGGCGCGTTGGGCAAAGATATCCAGGATCACTTCCGTGCGATCGACCACCCGCACGCCGATTTGCGCTTCCAGATTTCGCACCTGAGCAGGCGACAAGTCCCGATCAAAGACGATCAGGTTTGCGCCAACGGTCTGAGCGGCCAGGGCAATTTCCTGGACTTTTCCTTCCCCTACAACGGTTTGGGGATGGGGGTGGGCCCGCTTTTGCGAGAGAACCTGCACCACGTCGCCACCTGCTGTTTCTACCAGCCGCGCCAGTTCCTCCAGCCCAGCCTGAAACTGCTGAGCCGAAAGGTTGTCGGTCATGATGCCCACCAGCAACGCGCGATCGTGATCGACTTCGACCTGCTGCGCCACAAACTCGCGGCGAAATTCTGACTCCAGCCCTTCCGTTAGCTCCAGAAAGTCTTGCTGGCTGACCCGATCGAGGCTGAGAGGCGGCGAAACGGTCCAGTTGGCCTCCGGATGGGGAATCAGGTGGGCCAGATAGGCTTCGCGAATGTAGCCCGTTGCACCACCGCCCCGTCGCTCAAAGCCTTCGCCCGTCATCACCAGCAGCACCAGTGCATCTAGCCGTTGCAGCGCCATTGCGGTAAGGGCCGCGCTGCTGGGCGGTTCGGGCTTGAACTTGGTGGCCACACAGCGGATGCCGCTGAGACGCTCTGCGCCATATCGCGGGAGATCTTGTGGCGGAATTTGAGTTTGTCGCAGAGTGCCCACTCCAACACGAATCACCTGTCCCCGGCGATTAATATAGGCGCAAACGGGCTGACCAATCTCAGTGCTAACGGCCGCGAGGCGTTGGGCAAATTCGGGGGTCGTCAGGCGATCGCCCGGAAGTCGTTGGTGATAGAGCCGCTGCAACTGCTTGATCTGGCTGGGCTTGAGTCCCTGCAAGTTGCCAAAAATCGTTTCGATAGGCACAACGGATCGGCAGTCCGATCCCCTTAGCTCGACTCCCTCATTTTACATGGCAGGTCTGGAATGGCTGTGTGGAGGTTAATAAGAGTTGAGATCCGTGCCGATTTGAGTCGAACTTCGGGCAAATGGCGGAGCAAAACGATCCATCAGGCGTGGTGTAGGCGTTGTGCAAATCTTTTGTGAAGATTCAAGCTTGACTCATTTCGCCATATTTTACGGATACCACGCAAGTAAATTCAGAGAAAATACGCAGGGCGATCGCCAATGCACCAGGTCTCAAGAGAGAAACTCCGGGATAATACATAAGCGCATTAAGACTAATCTTACGATCGATAGCAATCAATTAAATTGTTCTAAAACCTTCAGCGTCTTGGCGGATTGACGTAATGTTTTTTGCGCCTTAAAGACCTAATTAATATCGATTAATAAAGGGTTGAAGTGCTTTCAAATGAGGGGTTTTGCCCTCTTTTTATTAAAACTTAGTTTTGATTATAGTTGGATTAGTAAAGCCGATTCAGTTTTTTTATTCTAGTTGATCTTGTTCTTGAGAGCATCGCATCGCTGACAAATGAAACAAAACCAAAAGATAAGCGAGGGACATGCGAGGAAAAATTAAGGGGTGAAATCTGAAGACTATTAGAGCGTTTTAGCGAACCAGGCTGAAAAATCAGTCTTCTACAGCTAAGCGCTTTGAAGGATCAGTAGTTTCCCGTAGTTGCCAAAGACCATTTTCAAGAAGCCAAGTTGTGAAATTGTCTCTAGTGACTGGCTCTATCGAGCGTCTGCATTGACAGACTTTATTTAGATTGACCTTTTGGCAGCGTTTCTATAGCTCGTGAGGGTCGTGAGCGATCACAAAGCCCCTGTTTCGCTAGGGCAAACGCACCTCACGATGCAAGGAAATTCTATAAGGTTGTGCGATCGCAATTGGGCTACGCAAGTTTATAACCGCCTTCCAGATAACTTTAGAAACTGAGAATATCCAGATGCGGACATCGTGAAGAACGATTGCCGTCATTTTGTTACGACTTTTTCAGACAATTTCTCAATTAGACAATTTCTCAATTTTATAGTCTGAGCTTTTCTGGCTGGTTTAAGTGATTTGTTTAAGGGATTTTCAGTGGGCTTAGCCTGCGATCGCCAACTTGATTAATACATCCAGAATTCTTTCTTCATCTGTCTTAGTCTACTCTTCTCGTTCAAGTTCTTATGTCTATCCATAGCGGTATTAATCGTCAAATTCACCGTCGAAGTTACTACATCTAGCCTTGTTTGTTGTGTGTGAGGAGTTGGGTCATGTCTCGGGATGCTCTCGTTGTTGGAGTTAATGCTTACCAGTTTTTACAGCCGCTACAAGCCCCTGCCAAAGATGCAGAAGCGATCGCCCAAATGCTGCAAGTCTATGGCGAATTTCGAGTGCAGCGGTTGCCAGAAGTGGTGCAGGCAGGGCAGCCCAAAATCGGTAAATCTACCCCCGTCTTTTTACGAGATTTAGAAACCGCGCTGGTGAATTTATTCAAGCCCAAAGGCAGCAATATTCCCCAAACTGCGCTGTTTTACTTCTCTGGACATGGCATTCAAAAAGAAGCGGGGATTCACGAAGGCTACCTCGCGGTCAGCGACGCCCACCCCGATGCGGGATTTTACGGACTGTCGCTCTACTGGCTGCGGCGGCTGTTGCAAGAAAGCCCGGTGCGGCAGCGAATTGTGATTTTGGACTGCTGCCACAGCGGCGAATTGCTCAACATGTTGGAGGCAGACCCCGGCGCACGGGCCGGCACTGATCGCCTGTTCATTGCAGCCTCGCGGGAATATGAAGCCGCCTACGAGTCGCTCAGCAGCGACTACAGCGTTTTGACCCAAGCGCTGCTGGAAGGGCTAGATCCGCGCCACGCCAGCACGGGCACTGTGACGGCGCATTACCTGACGGCCTGGGTGAGCGATCGCCTCAAGCACGAACTCCAGCAGCCCTTGTTTGAAAACTCTGGCAGCGAAATTATTCTGACGCGCTGCGGCACGGCTACTTCCCCCCTTCTCCCCAAAACCCCGGAAAAGCCGGAGATCTGCCCCTTTCGCGGGTTGGAGTGCTTCGAGGAAGAACACGCCGACTTCTTCTTTGGGCGCGAAGAACTGACCCATCAACTGGTCGAACGACTCCGCACGAGTCCTTTTGTCACGGTGCTGGGTGCGTCGGGCAGCGGCAAGTCGTCGCTGGTGCGGGCCGGGCTGATGCATGAACTGCGTCGGGGGCAGCGGCTCGCAGGCAGCGATCGCTGGCGACTCAAGCTGATTACGCCGGGCGAAAACCCCCTGCGGAGCCTGGCCAGCGCTTTTGTCGATCCAAATGCACCAGAGATCGAGCGAGCAGAGCAAATCCAGCGGGCAGAGACCTTTTTGCAAAGCGGCGGCACGGGTTTGGCGCGATTGGTTCGGGCTAGCCTGCCCAACAGTCCGACTTCCAGCCCAGTCTCCACGCTTCCTTCTGGGGCCACCCGTCCGCGCCTAGTGCTGATTATCGACCAGTTTGAGGAGGTATTTACGCTCTGCTGTGGCTCTCAGGCGGAGACCCTGCGGCAGCAGTTTTTCCAGTGCTTGACCAGCGCTCTGGCCCAGTCCGAAGACTGCTTCAGTATAGTCGTCGTGCTGCGGGCAGATTTTTTTGGCAAGTGCCTGCAATATGCGGGGCTGGCGGCTCAGATCAAGCGGCAGATTCTCAAGGTGCTGCCCATGAGCTATGAGCAGATTAAAAATACGATTGTGCGTCCTGCCAAGCGGGCCGGGCTGATCTGCGAACCCAATCTCGTCTACACCATGCTGCTGGATGTGATTGGGGCACCGGGGGAATTGCCGCTGCTGCAATATACGCTGCGGGAACTGTGGGAACAACGCGAGCGATCGCCCCAGGGCGCACCCTCCAAGCTGACCCTCAATGCCTACACAGAACTAGGCGGTGTGCGCGGCACGCTGCAAAAGCGGGCGACTGACATTTACAACTGCCTGGAGCCGGATGAGCAGGCGGCGGCGCGGCGCATTTTCCTGACGCTGACTCGGCTGGGCGAAGGCACCGAAGACACGCGCCGTCGGGCTGCCAAGGATGAGTTAGTTAGCCCCGCGTTTCCCAGACCGCTGATCGAGCGCACGCTGGAAAAGCTAGTCGCCAGCAAGCTCGTGGTCACCAGTCGGGGCGGCGAGGGCGATCGGGGGGAAGATGCAGCGCGGAGCCGTCCATCGGCAGAATTGCTAGATGTCGTGCATGAGGCGCTGATTCGCAACTGGAGCCTGCTGCGGGGCTGGCTAGATGAGAGCCGCGAGATGCTGCGTCGCCAGCGGCGGATTGAGCAGGCGGCACTAGAGTGGGCAAAGCTGGGCAAACCCACCCGGTACGAGTATTTGCTAGGGAGCGATCGCCTCCAGGATGCCATCAGCTTCCAAAAGACCTATCCCCAGGAGCTTTCGACCCTGGCCCGGGAATTTCTCAGCGTCAGCGATGCCGAAAACCGTCGAGTTCGTCGCAAGGCCCTGTGGGTAAAGGTGTCTGTGCCGTCTGCCGTGGCGCTGGCGGTGGCGCTGTCGTTGGGGCAATATCGCACCACCGTGAAGACGCAGGCCGAGAAAGATTACCAGACGATGCTGGCCACCTCGCGGGCGCGGGCGGCGATCGCCCAGTCGATGTTGCAAGAGCCAGACCAAGACGCGATGGCGGCCCTCGTGGTCAGCCGACTAGCAGCAGCCCAGGGCGCAACCTACGAAGCCGAATCGAGCCTGCGGGCTGCGCTCCAAGACTTGCGGCTGCAAATCTGGCTGCCAGGGCATCGCGGCGCAATTCGCCAGTTGGTCTACAGTCCCGATCGCCGCTATCTCGCCACAGCCAGTGCCGACGGCAGCATTCGCCTGTGGGCCAGCCCCGATCAGGTCATCTATGCCAATACCACAGCCGAGCCGTTGCGGGTGTTGACCTGGCCGGGCGACGCTCAGGCAGAGATTCTTGAAATAGCCTTTAGCCCAGATGGAAAAAAACTAGCGGCGATCGCCAAATCCTCTATGCAGCTTTACCTCTGGGACGTGGACACGGGAACCCTGGCGCAAACCCTGCCGATGACCCAGCCTGCGACTCAGCTTCGCTTCAGTCCTGATGGCGACTGGCTGGCCACCGTGGGCGGTGCGCGAAGCGATCCCGACGGGAATCGCACCCTTTCCCTCTGGCACGTTGCAACTGGCCAGCAGGTGGCACAACTCACACAGGATTGGCCGATCCAGACGCTCCAGTTTAGCCCCCAGGAGCCATCCCTGCTGATTGCAGGACAGTCGGGCATGGTGCAGATCTGGAAAATTATGCCTGCTCAGCCTGGGTTCCTAGAAGCAGAAGCGACTGCCGCAGCAGGTGACATAGCGCAACCCACGCCCCCTGCCCCGGCCACCCTGACGCTCACAGGCAGCATCAACCTCCAGCAGCACGTGGCTCTGCCCTACACGGGCGGTGTCTTGAACGCCACCTATAGCCCCAGCGGCCGGTGGATTGCAACGGCGGGAGCCGATGGCATTGCCCGCCTGTGGAACCCCCAAACGGGCACGCTGGAAATGACGCTCACAGGGTTTGCCCCGGCTGCTCAGCGGCCGCCCGCCCTCAGCCAGCTTCAGTTCAGCCCCGATGAAACCCTGCTGGTGGCGGTGTCGCCTGGGCAGCCCATCCGAGTGTGGGACTTGCGGACTGGCCAGGTGCAGCAAGATCTCTCGGTAGGGCAGGGGAAGACTCCGCAGCCCATCGTGCGGGCGATCGCCTTTAGTCCGCGAGGAAATCTGTTGGCCGCCGTCAGCGGGGCCACCACGCAGCTTTGGAACCCGCACACGGGGCAGCTTGTGGCGCTACTGCAAAATCCTAGCGGCCCTGTAACTCGCCTGCAATTTAACCCTGGGGGAACCCACCTAGCAACCGGAGATGACGCAGGTGATGTCTACCTGTGGTCGGCTGAGGCAGGCGGGGAACTGCCCAGCATCGCTATTCCAGAGGGTGGTGTGTCCTGGCTGGCATTTCTGCCCGATGGTGGGTTGCAGCCGGCGATTCCCGCAGGGATCGCTTCGCGAATCGCGCCAGTGTTGCAAAGTAAAACCGCCTCTTCTGGCGACGAACGGGGCAGCGGGCGACAGATCGGGCTTCCGGCAAACAGGGCGCTGCTGTCGATTCGGCGTGATACGGCTCCCCAGAGCTTGCGCCAACGCCCCAAGTTCACCCTGGCCGCAAAACGGGCGGAGGACGCTGCGGAGGCGCTGCTGGCAGAACCCGAAGACCGTTTGCTCGACTCGACGGCTCCCCTGCCTGGAACACTTGGTCTGGCACTGGTCACCGCTGAGGGCATCTTGCAAAACTGGGCGTTTTACGCCGATCGCTCGATGACTCCCTACGTTGAAACTGTGGCTCAGGAAATGCCCGACGCGATCCACCTGCATCGGCTCAATCCGAAAGCGCTTTGGCAGCAGATCAAAACCTGGATGCCGCCCGATCGCCCTGCTGCGAACCCAACCTCCAGCGCTGACGCAACTGCATCTCAGCCCGCTCCTTCTGGAACCGTTGCCGAAGAGACGCAAGAGCAGCCGAGCATCACCCAGCAGATTCTGTCCCGGTTTCAGCAAAACCCAGCGCGGGCTGTGCGGGTGGCAGACGCAGGGAGCACATCGGGGCTGACTAGTTTTGCGCTGAGTGCAGATGGCGAACTGATGGCGATCGCCACTCGCGAAGGGCAGCTCGAGATTCGTCGGGTTCAGTCGGCCGACAAACAACCGCTACCCGGCTCAGCCGCCGCCACACGGCTGCACCAGCTTTTGCTGGGTTCTACATCTCTGTCCGGTAATCCATCGGGCAATCCGTCCGGCAATCCATCGGGTAATCTCGTTACGATTCAACAGTTAGCGTTCAGTCCTGATAATCGGCTGCTGCTGGGGTTGGGCAGCGACGACCGCGTGCGCCTGTGGCGAGTCGATTCGGGCGAGATGGTGGCAGCACTAGAGGGGCATCAGGGTGCAATTCCCGTAGGGATCGCTTCGCGAATCGCCACGGCCCGCTTTAGCCCAAACAGCACGCGAATTGTTACCGCTGGGGCAGACCGCACCGCGATTGTATGGGATGCCCAAACCGGGCGGCGACAGGGCATCCTCAGCCACACGTCGCCGCTCACCAGCGCCAGCTTTAGCCCCGACGGGCTGAGCATCGTGACCACCACCCGCGATGGCACGGTGCGAATTTCGGATGCGACGACGGGCGACCCGCGCATGGTTCTCAGCGGCCACCAGGGAGCCGTACTCGATGCCCAGTTCAGCCCCGACGGGCGATCGCTCGTCACCGCAGGCAGCGACGGCACGGCTCGCCTGTGGAATCCCCACACAGGGGCAGAGCAGGCTCAACTGCGGCCCGCCACCGAGTCGCCCGTCACCATTCAGCGGGTGTTCTTTACGCCCGATGGCAACTACGTCGCCACGCTAGCCAGCAACGGCCGCCTGTATCTATGGGCTGCAACCTGGGACGTGCTGCTGAAGCTGGCCCGCGATCGCACGTTTCGCCAACTCAGCCCCGACGAGTGTCGCCGCTATCTGCGCCTTGCATCCAACGAGTGCCCCCAGGTGGACTTGGGTAGCGACTACGCGCCTACCCGTTCCCCCAGCACCCGGATAAACTCTAGCGGCAACCCGTCTGAGTCGGCGATAAATGCAACTTCGTAGATGCGATCGCCAATCATCTGCTGTGTTGGCTCCAGCAGCACCCTCAGCGCTTCGCCCTGGCCGGCGGCGGCAGCTTGGGCAAAATGATGCTGCAAATTTTCTAGCCAGTCGGGCAGGCTCTCGACTGCATCGGTCAGGTCAAACGACAGGTGATAGTAACCCGTGTAATGCTCGTCGCCAAAGGCATCGGCGGCGGCGCGAGGCTGCGGCACTTGCAATAGCTCAATCCGCCCGCCCAACCCCTCCATCCAGCAGCCCAGCGTGATGCCTGCGGTAAACCGCTCGCACACCGTAAACCCCAGCCGCTCATAAAAGGCGATCGCCCGAAAGATGTCCGCCGTGCGAATCGAAGCGTGGTGCATGGCTGACGCAGGCTACTCAAACAGCCGAAAGTAGGGATACCGCACGGGCGCACCCGGCTCTTTCTCCAGGTCAAAATTAATCACATCCCAGCACGGCTCCTCTTTTGGATCGGGGCTGAACTCTACGGGCAGCCCGTAGAGGCGGGGGCGAGTGCTAGCGTCTGCCTGTCCGCGCCACGGGGCACTGCGGTCGAGATAGGTGCTGATCAAATCCTGGTAGCGACGGGCAATGATTACGCGAGTCGCACGATAGCCCTGGGTGTAGAGGCGATCGAGCGCTTCATGGATTTCAAATCGGATGCCATCGGGATGCGTATGCTGGCGATACCACTCGTTATCCCACTGCCGCCAGTGTCGGCCAGACTGGAGATGGATCAGTTCACCCGTTTTGGGATTTGCTTCAAAAGCTCCGTGGCGCTGGCACAGATAGGTGTCGGTCAGAGTCAATGCCGGAATTGTCTGACGACAGTGGGGACACTGAATCTCCGGGCCGAAGATTGGGTACTGTAGGGCTGGGTTCATCATGAAATCGCGACCCGCGTAGTCTCCATCTAGCATCAGCAAGGCTCTATTATAACTTTGAGTTTTTCTCGGAGTTTTTCTTAGGCTTTTCTCAGTCAAAAGCTAGAAACAATTCTACGGGTATTCGCTGGAAGCAAGGGCGCGAATCCTGGCAATCTTAAGAAATTTGACTGGAGTTTACAGCTTGTCTACGGGTTTCACGGAAAATTCACAGCAAAATCGCACTGGCGGTTGGTCTGCCCCGGATGTCTCTAAGGCAGCGTTTGTTGCGCCGGGGGCCACGGTGGTCGGCCAGGTTTTGCTGGCAGAGGGCGCAAGCGTCTGGTATGGCGCGGTAGTGCGCGGCGATGTGGAACGGATTGAGATCGGCCGCTGCACTAATATTCAAGACGGCGCAATTTTGCATGGCGATCCGGGACAGCCAACGGTGCTGGAAGACTACGTGACGGTGGGGCATCGGGCTGTCATCCACGGTGCCCATATCGAGCAGGGCTGTTTGATCGGCATCGGGGCGATCGTGCTGGATGGGGTGCGCGTGGGGGCGGGCAGCATTGTGGGCGCAGGCGCAGTGGTGACGAAAGACGTGCCAGGGCGATCGCTCGTGGTGGGCATTCCCGCAAAAGTGGTGCGTTCCCTCAGCGACGAAGAGGTGGCCGACCTGATCGACCACGCCAAAAAATACGAAAAGCTCGCCCAGGTTCATGCAGGCACAGGGACAGAGTTGGGGTTTGAGCGTTTGCCGCCCGCGTCATCTTGATTTTGGATTAGGGATTTTGGATTTTGGACGACCTATCCCCAATCCAAAACCTAAAATCGACGTAAGGTTCTTTGCATGGAAAAATAAACGCGTTGCCATGGCCAGGTCACTGCTCACGGTGGGCGAACCGGCTCCCTGGTTCACCGCCCCTTCCACCAGCAACCCCCGCTATCATTTCGACTCGGTAGCCGGCCGCTACGTGGTGCTGTGCTTTTTCGCCTCCACCAGCGTCCCCGTCAGTCAGCAAGTGCTGACGCTGCTGTTTCAACATCGGGCGCTGTTCGACGATACCCACTGCTGCTTTTTTGGGGTCAGCATCGACCCGGAAGATCAGGCGCAAGCCAGAGTGCAGGAAGCCATTCCCGGCATTCGCTTTTTTTGGGACTTTGACCAGTTGGTAAGCCGCCAATACGGTGTTTTGGACGAAGCCACCCAGAGCTACACGCCCTGCACCTATATTCTGGATGAGCGGCTGCGGGTGCTGGGGGTGCTGCCCTTTGGCGACCAGCCGGAACAGCACGTCGCCCTGCTGGTGAAAATCCTCGAACAATTGCCGCCGCTCAACCCTGCCGAACCCGCCGCCGTGCAAGCGCCCGTGCTGGTGGTGCCGCGGGTGTTCGAGCCAGATTTGTGCGAAGCCTTAATCGACTACTACAACCAGCACGGCGGCGAAGAGTCGGGCTTTATGCGGGAGGTGGGCGGGCGCACCGTTGCCGCACTCGACCACAGCTTCAAGCGGCGAAAAGACCAGGAAATTTTGGACGAACCCCTGCGGAATGCGGCGATGTATCGGATTCACGATCGCCTCGTCCCCGAAATCGCCAAAGCCTTCCAGTTTCGCGCCACGCGCATCGAGCGCCACATCGTTGCCTGCTACGATAGCCACTCCGGCGGCTTTTTCAAGCCTCATCGCGATAACACCACCAAAGGTACGGCCCACCGCCGTTTTGCGGTGTCGCTCAACCTCAACACGGGCGAGTACGAAGGCGGCAAGCTGCGTTTTCCCGAATTTGGCAGGCGAACCTATGAAGCCCCTGCGGGCGGTGCGGTCGTCTTCTCTTGCTCGCTGCTGCATGAGGCTACGCCTGTTACGCAGGGACTCCGCTACGCCTACCTGCCCTTCCTCTACGACGATGCCGCTGCCCAAATCCGCGAGGAGAATCGGCAGTTTTTGGCCGTCGAGTAGTCCGTAATGGGTAGCTCGTAATTTCGTAATATGGCTTGTCAGACCGTGAGTCCAGAGCCTGATGCCCTTTATGGGATTAGTTGACCTTTGAGTCCCCATCCAGGAGTCCCTATTCCAGTAAGTACCCATCCGGGGAAGATCTATCCGTACTCATTACGAGTATGATTAAGAAGTGAGGGCTTTTTGGTTTTGGCGATCGCCCCCTTCCAGAGCGTCAGATTCCAGAGCGTTAGATCCGGTTCATCGCCTATCCCCACAAAGCGCCTCGCACTACACTCCTTACACCAATGGCTGGAGGCAGTCATGAACTTCAAACGGATGGAACATATCAATCTGTCTTGCCAGGACTTGGAAGCGAGCCAGCGGTTTTATCAAACGCTGTTTCCCGATTGGTACGTGCGGGCGGAAGGCAGCTACGAGGGCGATCGCTGGATTCACCTGGGCAACGAACAGTTTTACATGTCGCTGAACAATGCCCATGAGCCTGCGGCGGCTCATCGCGCCCATGCCAGCGTGGGGTTCAACCATGTCGGCTTTGTGATCGAAGATGCCGAAGCGATGCGATCGCACCTGGAAAAGCACGGCATTGAATATTACACCTACACCTCGCCCGAAACGCGACTGCGGCTCTACGTCAGCGATCCCGACGGCAACGAGGTGGAACTGGTAGAGTATCAGCCCGACTATGCGCTGCGGTAGTCACGGTTTCGGGTTGACCCAGCGCTTATGCAATGCCCAGTTCTTGCCGCCAGTCAGACATGGAGCGCTCCCAATGTTCCTCCCACTTTTGCGCCAGAAATGGCTTGGCGGTCATGCCCATGCGGTAGCCCTTCGACAGGTCGTTGAGAATGCCATCGAGCGACTCTGGGGCATCGGTGAGGGTCTTCAACAGCCCACCACAAATCAGCACGATTGACATGGGGCGGCGGGTCTGCGCTAGTTCAAAGGCCTTTAGCCCCAGTTCTCCAAAGACGCTGGTTTCAAAGCCCGTCACCAGGTGCCAGATGTCGTGCGTCTGCCGCAGCCGCAGCAGCATGTAGGTGATGTCGTCGGTGACTTCGACTTTGCGATAAAAGTTGGGGTCGAACCCAGCGGCGGTCAGGGTGGCGGCGTAGATGTAGCCGAGGGAATCGGGCGGCAGCTTTAGCAGGGCATCCAAATCGGGGGGCGGCGCGATGTAGCGTTCTGCAAACAGGCGGGCGATCGCCTCGTCGCGCTTGACATATTCCACCGCCAGCGCCATTGCTTTGGTCGATCGCAGACCGTCTTCAATGTCATACACCGAGTCTGTATTTTCCGCATTCCGCAGCAGAGAAATGGTGCCTTTGCCCACGCTCAGCAAATCAATGTTGAGCTGACGAAGTTTTTGAAACAGCACAGCAGCCTCCTGGAGGGCGTAGTGAGGAGAAAAGTCTACAGGAAGGGAATCCGCAGAGAAATACAGTAAGCCACGGCTGGATTCCAGAATTTTGGCTGATCTCTGCTCTTTCAAACAGCGCTACGGATGAAATCGCTGGAAGCCTGACAGGCGTTTGGGCTGGCAATCTAAAATCGCCAATCTAAAATCCAAAATTGACATCAGTTACCACTACGAATTACCCGGTTTGCGGATGGTGAAGGAAATCGGGCGCGGCGGGGGTGCGGGCGGCGCGGGGTGGACGTTGGGAAGTTGGGTAGGCGGGCGCTGTGGCGTTGGGTTTGCGGGCGACGTAGAGGCTGGGTTGGCGGGTTGAGCGGCTTCCGTGGAGGCGGTTTTTGGCGCGGACTTTGGTGCAGGCTTTGGCGCAAGGCGGGGCGATCGCCCTCCCCCCCTCAGCGTAGGCAAATTGGAGGCGATCGCCAGCCCCAGCCCGGCAACCACCATCAGCGGCAGCGGTAAGTTCAGACCCCCGACCCAGGGATATAGCTCTGCCATTACAAAAAACAGCACCACGCCTGCAACCCACACCTGCATTCTGCGAAACCCTTGAATTTCCAACGCTCATATACCCGAAGGATAGCCGAAGATTCGCAAAATGCGACAGGATGGAGGCTGATGCGCCTCTCTCCAGATGCTTCCTTTCGTTTCCCTGATCATTCCCACCTATCGGCGTGAGGCGGTGCTGCGGGCCACGCTGCGGGATGCGCTGCAGCAAGAGTACCCCGCCTACGAAATCATCGTGGTGGATCAGACGGCGGCGCATGAACCCGAAACCGAGGCAATGCTGGCAGAACTCAGCGCAGCGGGCAAGCTGACCTGGCTGCGGGTGGGCTGGGCCAGCCTGCCAAGGGCGCGAAATGTCGGAATTCAGCAGGCTAAGGGCGACATCGTGGTGTTTGTGGACGACGATGTGCAGATGTCGCCGGATTTTTTGGCAAGGCACGCACGGCATTATCAAAAGCCAGAAATTGGGGCGATCGCCGGCCGGGTGCTGGATCGGCTGAAGCTGGCGGACGACCCGGATCTTTTAATTGAGCAACTGCCACCGGAAGCGAGCGATCCGGCGATCGCCTGGTATCACCTAGATCTGGTGCATACGGTGCAGCCGCAGCGGGTGCTGTCGGCGCGGGGCTGCAATATGTCCTTTCGGCGATCGCTCTTTACCCAGCACCAGCTCTGGTTCGACGAGCGGTTTCGGGGCAGCGCCGTGCGAGAGGAATCGGATGTGTGCCTGCGGCTGCGGGCGACGGGGCTGATGATCTGGTATGACCCGGCAGCGTGGCTGGTGCATCTGGGGGAGGAAACGGGCGGCTGTCATGACCTATCGACGCGATCGCCCCGCTATCAAATCAGCTTTTATCACAATCACTTTTGGCTGGGGCTGAAAAACCTGACGGCGGCCCAGTGCCTCCGATTCTTTGCCAAATTATTTGACTGCCACGTTTTGGGAAATCCGCCCTGCAACAAGAGCGGCCACCCGCTAAAGGTTCTCATGCGGCTGGTGTTTTATCTAGTTGGATTTTTGGCAGCGATTGGCACGGCAACTTCCGCAAAGCTCTTGGCGCTAACTTGCAGACTTTAGGAACGGCTGCCTTTCGCTTTTGCAGGGGCGATCGCCGTTTCTTGCGCCAGCGGCAGCGTGAAATGGAACTGGCTGCCCTGGTCGCGCCCGCCCGACTCGGCCCAGATCTGGCCGCCCAGCGCCAGGATGATTTGCCGACAAATGGCCAGCCCCAGCCCCGTGCCGCCTGCCGTCCGCCGCAGCGCGCCTTCTTCTTGATAGAAGCGATCGAACACGACTTCCAGCCGATTTGGCTCGATGCCGCGCCCCGTATCGGCGATTGTCACTTCCAGCATCTTGCCGCCGTTTTGGTGCGCCTCGATCATCACTTCCCCGGTGGATTCGGTAAACTTGCAGGCGTTGTCTAGCAGCTTGGCTAGCACTTCCACCAGCCATTCTCCGTCTGCCTTCACCAGCGGCAACTCGCCCGATACGTTGGTTTCGATTTTGGGTAGCGGCCCGTCTAGCTCGCGCGTCCGCAGACTACTGAGGGCCAGATCGACGCATTCTTGCAGCGCCAGCGGTTCTAAGTGCCACTCGACGCGACCGCTCTCCAGCCGCGACAGCGTGAGAAAATCTTGCACTAGCTTTCGCATTCGTTCTGCATCGGACAGGGCCGTGCTGAGCATGACCTGGCGCAGTTCCGTGGGCATATCGGGTTCACTGGCCAGGCTTTCTAAACAAACCTGGATGGTGGACAGCGGCGTGCGGAGTTCGTGGCCGGTGATGGCGATCAGGTTGCTGCGGGTGCGCTCCAGCGCTTCGAGCTGCTCGTTCAGGTCTTCCAGGTTGGCGTAGGACTCGGCCTGGAGGATAGCCACGCCCAACTGCGAGGCGACGGATTCTACGAGCGATCGCTCTTCGTCTGTCCAGGGGTGCGGCTCCTTCTGGCAGTGGTGTAGCTCCACCATGCCCAGCAGTCGCCCCTGATTCACCACGGGCACCATCAGCCAAGAGCGAATGGATGCTCGCTTCAAAACTGGCTTCAGCGGCGACAGGTCAAACTGTGGGTCGGTGCTGGTGTTGGCGATTCCCGCAGGGATCGCGTCGCGAATCGCTACGGAAGTCTGCTGCTGCGCCACAGCTTGAAACATCGGATTATCTCGCAGCGGCCAGTCTTGATCCACCAGGGAGGCAATGCGCTTATCGCGGCGATATTCGTAGGCGATTTTGGCGCTAGTGTCGGTGTCTTTGCAGCGATAGATAATGCAACGACACACCTGCATCGCCTTGCCCAACTCGTCCACCGCCACGCGAAAAATGTCATCGGTGTTGAGAGACTGGCGCATGGCCGTGGTGATCGAGTTCACCAGGCGCTCTTTGCGCTCCTGCGTGGCGATCGAGCGGTAGGCCTTCAGCAGCTTATATTGACCCGCCTGCAAATGAGTCACCAGGCGCTGGGCAAACGGGTCGGGGTCTACTTCCAGCTTGGCGGGCTGCGGCAGCAGAATTTCGGTCTTGGCGGCGGCGATTTTTTCCGCCAGTTCTGGGCGATAGGTCAGGATGCGATCCAGCAAAATTTCGGCGGCGTGATAGCTCACCTGGCGATCAAACGTCCACACGCCTTCAAAGCGGCGGGTTTGATCCATCGTCGTTTCTGCGGCGGCGGCGCTGGGCAGGCTGGTGCGCTCGCGACAGACCAGACAGGCGGAATACTGCTGCCCAATCACCACCAGATGCCATTCCTGGCTCAGTTGGTCAGAGGGGTCAAAGGCGACGGTTTCATATTCTTCTGAACGGTTCATGAAGTCCGTTTCGGGCGCAGCCAGGACGTAGACCTGGGGTGTGAGCGCGGCGATGCGGAGGTAACGGTGAGATTCCTGTCGATAGAACCGTTCGCGCTGGAAGCTGGCAATGATGAGCGGTTGGCCGGAGGATGCCAGAACCTGATCCTCCATCGCGTGAGAGAGGGCGGTGAGCGACGATTTGAAGTAAAGCTGGGGGCGCAAGTGGGGCGATCGCTTCAATAGCGCATCCAGCACGGATTCAGAAATGCTCATGCAGGGCTTGCTCAATCCAATCCGGGAAATCCAGCAGCGGTGAACGCCGAAGCGGAGTTCAGTGATCCTATTCTCGGATAAACTTGCGGTCTTGGATCGGGAGGATAGTTAGATTAAAGCAGGATTGGGGGGATAGGATGCGGTCGTCTGGCTAGCAGAGGGAAGAACGAAGAGGGAAGAACGAAGAGGGAAGAACGAAGAACGAAGAGGGGAAGAACGAAGGGGGGAAGAACGAAGAGGGGAAGAACGAAGAGGGAAGAACGAAGAGGGAAGAACGAAGAGGGAAGAACGAAGAACGAAAGAGGGGAAGAATGAAGAGGGAAGAACGAAGAGGGAAGAACGAAGAGGGAAGAACGAAGAGGGAAGAACGAAGAGGGAAGAACGAAGAGGGAAGAACGAAGAGGGTTGGATGGGCGGGGACAGGGCTGACTGTAGTCAGTGGTGGGAATGACAGGCTTGGAGATGGTGGGCCGAAAGTGGGCTGACACAATATTTACGCATATTTACGCATATTTACGCATATTTGCGTTTCAGGTCTGTTTGCGCTTTATGCAAGCTGGTGGGCGAGGAAATAGTAGGCTCCAGCGATCGCAATGGCGGCGATCGCCCCCAACAATGTGTTCACAATATTTACCATCTCGTTGGTGAGCCAGCGGTATTTTGATTGCAGCGTTGCACCGATCAGGCTTTCCAGATTCGTGGCGATAAATGCAGCGGCAATGCACATAGGAATTTCAATCGGGGCAATCAGGCGCACGGCCCAGCCCAGCGTGGCAATCAGCGCTGCCCCCAGTAGCCCTGCTAGCGTTCCCTCCAGGCTCACTGCGCCCTCGGTTCCTGCCGGAACGGGTTGGAAGTTGGTAATTAAAAACGTGCGGCGGCCGTAGGCTTTGCCGATTTCCGTGGCGGTGGTGTCGGCTAGTTTGGTGGCGATGCTGGCCACATAACCCAGTGCCAGCAGCACGATAATCACCTTCGTCGTTGCCGTGCCAGCGCTGCCTAGGGCGTAAATGCCCAGCGCACACAGCGTCGCCGTCAGCGCCGACCCCCAGACGTTTTCCGGGCCCCGCGCCCCAGAGCGCTTCTCGGCAATGCCCGCTTCTTCCTTGCGCTGTTTGCCGATGCGAGTGACCGCTGACCCCACCAGGAAGTACACCACCATGACGACATAGCCGCGCCAGCCCAGCGTGCCAAACAGAATCACCCCCAGGGCCCAGGCGTGAAAAATGCCCGCTGGAGTCAGCAGTTTCTTGGGCAAAACCCAGGCGATCGCCGCCAGCAGGCTATTCAGCCCCAACCCCACTAGCCAGGGCATCCATTCGCTTGAGATGTCGCTAGAGATGGGCATCGTACCTTCCTCCCAGAAGCAGTTTTGCAAGGGGACTCTGGTTTTAGGGTAAGCGATGATCTGAGAAGAGTCATGGAAAAAACGAAAAATGAAGAACGAAAAACGAAAAACAGAACATCCTTCCTTCTTCCTTCTTCGTTCTTCCCTCTTCGTTCTTCCTTCTTCCTTCTTCCCTCTTCCCTCTATCGCTTCCTGGCCAGCGTCAGCCCATCTGACACGGGAATCATGCTGAGGGATACGCGGCTGTCTTGGTAGACTTTCTGGTTGAACTCGCGAATGGCAAGGGTGCTGGGGGATTGGTTGTCGGGGTTGATGACCTCGCCGCCCCAGAGGACGTTATCGACTGCGATCAGCCCGCCGGGGCGCAGGAGTTGGAGCGATCGCTCGTAATAGTTCCAGTAGTTGCCCTTGTCTGCGTCGATAAAGGCAAAGTCGAACGTGCCCGCCTGTCCCTCTGCCAGCAGGCGATCTAGCGTTTCCAGCGCAGGCGCAATATGCAGCGTGATCTTGTGGACCACACCCGCCTGCTGCCAATAGCGACGAGCGATCGCCGTATAGTCTTCGCTCACGTCGCAGGCGATGACTTGCCCTGCATCAGGTAGCGCCAGCGCCACTGCCAGAGAACTGTAGCCCGTAAACACGCCAATTTCCAGCGTTTTCGTCGCGCCAATGAGCTGCACCAGCAGCGCCAAAAACTGCCCCTGATCGGGTGTCGTCTGCATGATGCGCTCTGGATGCCGGGCTGTCTCCTCTCGGAGCGATCGCAGCACCTCCGGCTCTCGCAGCGACACCGACAGCAGGTAATCGTGCAGCGGTTCCGACAGTCCCAAGCTTTTGCCTGTCATGGTCTTCAACGGTAGAAGGGCAATTGGATCATAAGATGTTCTGAGAAGAAAGAGGGAAGAGGGAAGAGGGAAGAGGGAAGAACGAAAAGAGAAGAGGCTTCGTTTTTCGTTCTTCATTTTTCATTCTTCGTTCTTCGTTCTTTAACTTCCCCCCCACCTCCTTCCCTCCCGTTGTGCTTTATTCCTTCAATTAACCTAAAAATGCTCCGTCCCCTCCTTGCGCTCCTGCTTACGTTCCTCCTGACCGCCTGTAGCTCTGTCTCTGGGCCAGGTCGAGATGTGGTGGAGCGGGCGATCGCCCTCCAGTTCAGCCAGACGCAGGAAGACCTGATCCAACTGCTGAATCCGCGTGATCCGACGTTTCCGCCGTTTACCATTAGCAACGTCAAAATCACCGACGAGCAAGGGCTGCAAATCGCCAATCTGCGAGGGTTTCGGGTGCGGGGAACTTATGATGTGACGCTGGAGTTTCCGGGGCGAACGGTGACGCAAAAGGCTAACCCGTTTGAGATTTATCTCCAGCGGCAAATCGAGGGCAAAACCTGGCGGCTGGCGCGGCGGCAGGCCAATCCCAAAAATCAGACCGATACGGAAAGTTGGGTGACGCAGTTGGTGTTATAAACAGCCCCGGCGACTGTCGGTGGCGACCCTATATGTTTGCGGATGATTCACCCAAAAGTGATTCACCTAAAATGACTTGCTCTAAACAGTCGCCCTGTGGAGAAGCTGCCGTGGAAAAGTCGTCTCTAGAAAAGCTATCTCTAGAAAAGTCGTCTCTAGAAAAGTTGCCCCTGGGTTCTGCTGCCGCGCCGAGATTGGCTGACCATCCTGTGCTTCAGCGCTATAAAGTTGCCCTAGACGCGCTAGAAGCCCACGCTGATGCGCTCAGCGAAGACGCGATTTTGCAGGCGTTGACGGCGCGAGACGCGGTGCAGGCAGCGCTGGACAAAGCTCCTGCTGACCCAACCATTCGCGCCGAAATCTATCGGCTGGATCAGCGCTTGAGACAGCAGAGCGGGGCGATCGCCCGTCATCTCGATCTGGTGACCTGGCGAGACAGCCTCAATCCGCCTGCAAGCGCCTGGTGGTGGAATTTTCCCAAGCCGCCCGACCCGCGCGATTGCCTTGACTGGCTCTGGGACGCGCTCACCGTCACCACGATGGCCGCCAGCTTTAGCCTGGTAATGGATATTTCTAGCAAGTTTTTGACAGGAGGCACCGACCTGCTCGGTTCTTTCATCATCGTGGGACAGAGCGTGCTGACGCTGCTGACTGGGAAAACAGCGCTCACCCAGGCAGGGCAAGAAGCCACCGAACGGAGCCTGGAGCGGCTGGGCGTGCCCTCTCACTATCATCACGAGGCCAAGCTGGGACTCTCGACCGGGCTGCTGCTGCTGCTGCTGGGGCTACACGCCAACCTGCCCCGCATTGCCAGCCTCTATGCCGCCTGGGGCAACGAAAATCAGTCTCAGGGCGAAATGACCCGCGCTGAGGATAATCTGCGGCGATCGCTCGCACTCGATCCGGACAATCCCCAGACACACTATGACCTAGGTACAGTTTATGAAAGCGGGCAAAATCCAGAAAAGGCGATCGCCCAATATCGCCTTGCGCTCCAGGGTGGCTTGTCTCAGGCCAGCATCCCGCTCTCTCGGCTGTATATTCTCGATGGGCAATACGACATGGCCGCCAGCGTGCTAATGCAGGGCGAACAAACTGCGTCTGCTGGGCTGACTCCAGAAGGGTCTGGGGCACTACCAAACCCAGACTTTACCTACAGCTACCACAATAATCTGGGATGGATTGCTTTGAAGCAGGGTCGCTTTGATGAAGCCGCTGCTAACTTGCAAACAGCAATCCAGATTGCGCCCCAGCGAGCTTCTGCCCATTGCCTGCTGGCTCAGGTGTGGAATGCCCAAGGCAGACCCGCGGTGGCAGAATGGCAGGCCTGTGCCAACACCGCAGACCGCACGATTCCCGAAGAAAATGCCTGGTATGCTCAGGCTCAGTCCGCCCTACAGCAGCAAGGTTTCTAGAAAACAAAGAAGCAGGGCTAGAGCGGTTGCTTCATGGCCTCTAGCAGGGCAGAGAGTGCCTGATCTTCGGAAGCAGTAACACGGCGATCGAGCATCGACAGGCTGACGGCCTTGGGCAGGGCGATCGCCGCCAGGTCAGCATCTAGCCCATCCGTCAGCACCTCCAGCGATTGCGGAATCTTCAACGCCGAACGAATACCCAGCAGCATGTCTTCTTCATACCCCAGCCCGCGCAACTGTGGCAGCACATCCTCCCATGCCACCTTGGCATCAGGACTACCCGCCTGGATAACATACGCCAAAAGCCGCTGCAACTTGCTCTGCTGCTGCGCCGTGAGGACGATCGGCTCGGCTGGCTCTGCACCACTGGCCCGTTCGCTCTCTTCCAGGTTTCTCAAAATCTGCTCCCAGTCGTGGCTATCGCAGGCATCGGGCTTGCCCACCACCAGCGACACTTGAATCTTGTCCGCGGCAGCATCAATCTCTGTGACCCGCGCCTCCACGCCCAAAAAGCCCAACCACTGGGCGATCGTATTAACCAGCGTGGCGCGAGTAGACTGGCTGCTGGCCAAAAGCCGCAGTTGCGTGCGAACCATCGGGCGCACAATCTGTGTCAGCATAGCCTCGATCTCTGGGGAATGAATAATGAGTGTTGTGAGTAGGATAGCGCAGATCCCATCCAGCAAATGGTGGCCAAGATTCCAGTCCGACGGGGAAACCTAATTTAAAGAACGAAAAACGAAAAACGAAAAACGAAAAATGGAAAGAGAAAATTTCCAGGTACCTACCCAACCCTGACCAGATTCTCTTCGCTCATCGTTCTTCGTTCTTCGTTCTTCGTTCTTCCCTCTTCCCTCTTCGTTCTTCCCTCTTCCCCTCAACATCTCTTTACACTCCCAGTATCCTGTGATAAGCTAAGCGTAGTCGTTATGAGTTTATCTATTTCCCTATGGCGAACCCAGCGGTAGAAAATGCGGTAGAGAATGTGGTCATTATTGGCTCCGGCCCGGCGGGCTATACGGCTGCTATCTATGCAGCACGGGCAAATTTGAAGCCGTTTATGTTTGAAGGGTTTCAGGCCGGCGGGCTGCCCGGTGGACAACTCATGACCACCACCGAAGTTGAGAATTTCCCCGGCTTTCCCGACGGCATTACCGGCCCCAAGCTGATGGACAACATGAAAGCGCAGGCATTGCGCTGGGGTGCGGAACTAGTCACCGAAGACGTGACCTCGGTGGATTTCAGCCAGCGCCCTTTTGTGATTCGCTCTGAGGAGCGCGAAGTGCGGGCCCACACGGTCATCATCTGCACGGGCGCAACCGCAAAGCGGCTCAACCTGCCGGGAGAGAAGGAATATTGGTCACGGGGTATTTCGGCTTGCGCGATCTGTGACGGCGCAACGCCGATTTTCCGAAATGCGGAACTGGTGGTGATCGGCGGCGGCGACTCGGCCGCCGAAGAAGCAGTCTATCTGACCAAGTACGGTTCCCACGTTCACCTGCTGGTGCGCGGCGACAAGATGCGAGCCAGCAAGGCTATGCAAGATCGCGTGCTGCGAAATCCCAAAATTACCGTGCATTGGAATACGTCGGCAACGGAGGTATTTGGCGATGGCAACCTGATGACGGGGATTAAGACCATCAACAACCACACGGGCGAAACGGGTGAGATTGCGGCGAAGGGTCTGTTTTATGCTATTGGTCACACGCCGAATACGTCGCTGTTCCAGGGACAGATTGACCTGGATGGCGTGGGCTATATCGTCACCCATGAAGACGTGAAAACGAGTGTGGAAGGTGTGTTTGCGGCGGGCGACGTGCAGGATCACGAATATCGTCAGGCGATTACGGCGGCGGGAACGGGCTGTATGGCGGCGCTGCTGGCGGAGCGCTATCTCTCGGCCAATTCGCTGATTCAGGAATTTCACCAAACGGAAGCCTCGGAGCGTCCCCACGAAGCCCCTGCCCACAAAACCGAAGAGCAGCAGGCCTCGGAGTTTGACTTGGCCAATACTCGGCATGAGGGTGGCTATGCGCTGCGGAAGCTGTATCACGAGAGCGATCGCCTGATTGTGGTGATCTACACCTCGCCCACTTGCGGCCCCTGTCACACGTTGAAGCCGATTCTCAGCAAGGTGATTGATGAGTTTGCTGATCAGGTTCACTATGTCATCATTGACATTGAACAAGACCCTGAAATCGCGGCCAATGCAGGCGTGACAGGAACTCCGACCGTGCAGTTCTTCAAGGACAAGGCCCTAGTGGGGCAGATGCTCGGCGTGAAGCAAAAGAGCCAGTATCGGGAAATGATCCAGAAGAATCTGGCGGCTGTGCCCGTGGGGTAGAGGAAGAGGGGAAGAACGAAGAGGGAAGAGCGAAAAGGGAAGAGGGAAGGTTGGAGTTAACTAATCCCTCTCCGTGGCTACCCATTCCCCCTCCGCTTGGCAAACCACTGCTGCAACTGCGCTCGGCACGCTGCTTCTAAAACTCCCGATAGCACTCTGGGACTGTGGTTTGAGGCGGCGCTGTCGGGAATGTTGAGGACGGTGCGGATGGCTCCGGCTTTGGGGTCGTCTGCGCCGTAGACCAGGGTTCCCAGGCGGGAGAGGGCGATCGCCCCAGCGCACATCGGGCACGGCTCTAGGGTGACGTAGAGGGTGCAGTCTTCGAGTCGCCAGGAGCCAAGGCGTTGCCCTGCCTGACGCAGCGCCAGAACTTCGGCGTGGGCGGTGGGGTCTTGGTCGCGTTCGCGGCGGTTTTCCCCCGTGGCGATTAGGGAATCGTCTGGGGCGACGACAACTGCGCCGACGGGCACTTCTCCTGCGTTTCCGGCGGCGGCGGCTAGGGCGATCGCGCGTTGCATCCAGCGACAGTGGCGATCGTAGGTTGACTCAAACGGTTCAGATGGTGCGGATAGGCCCATCATGGCTAGGTGGATGGAATTTGCTCTGGCAGAATCACCGTAAAGCAACTGCCTTTTCCCAGTTCCGACGATACCGTGATCTGGCCGCCGTGCAGTCGAGCCAGCTTGCTCGATAGCACCAGCCCCAGCCCTGTGCCTTCATACCTCCGGTTCAGCCCTCCGTTGAGCTGCTGAAAGGCTTGAAACAGGCGGCTCTGGTCGGACGGGGCAATGCCGATACCCGTGTCGATTACGGCAAAGTGCAGTGCTTTTGCCTGCTGCCATACCTTTAGCGTCACCGAGCCTTCATCGGTAAACTTCACTGCATTAGCCAACAGGTTCGACAGGATTTGCTTGAGGCGGCGTTTGTCGGCTGTGCAAACGGTAACATCTTGGGCGATGTCAAGAATCAGCCGTAGTCCCCGCTTTTGGGCGGTTTCTTGCACCATGCTCATGCAGGCATCGCAGACTTCCTGAACCAGAACGGGTTCAAAAAACAGTTCCTCGCGTCCGGCTTCGATTTTAGATAAATCCAGCAGGTCGTTGATTAGCTCCAGCAGATGGTCGCCACAGGAGCGAATCCCTTCCACATATTGCCGCTGGAGGCTGCTGAGGGGGCCGTGGAGTTGGCGATTGAGAATGTCGGCGAAGCCCAAAATGCCCGTTAGCGGGGTTCGCAGTTCATGGCTCATATGAGTCAGGAATTCGCTCTTGGCGCGGTTGGCGGCTTCTGAAATTCGCTTCTCTTGTTCTAATTCCTGCGTGCGCTCTTGAACCAGCTTTTCCAGCCGTTCATAGCTCTGGGCATTGAAGAGGGCGATCGCCGTTGCGTCTGCCAACCGTTGCACAAGCTGGATTTCGTCGGCTGTAAAGGTGCGGCGGGTTTGGGTGCAGTCTAGCACCAGTTCTCCATAGTGCTGTCCGCGCATCAGAATCGGCGTGCTGAGGAGAGACTGGATGTGCTTGGTCTGTCCTCGCTGGCGGGCGCTGGGAATCTTTTGCACCCACGGGTCTTCGAGAAAGATGGGCGCGTGCCAGACCTTTTGTGTCAGATAGTCCCCACTAGGTCGAAAAAATTCCTGCCATTCGTGCATGGGCAGCGGCAAATCCAGGCTGGGTATGACCGCATCTGATGCTCGCCACTCAGTCTGGGGCACAATCCACTCTGCCTCATGTCGCAGCAGCACCACCCGATCTACGCCAAAATATTCCCCTGCCAGTCGCACCAGTTCCTGCAAAATAAAATCCAGATCCAGGCTGGAATTAAGGGTTTGCCCCAGCTGGTTGAGAAACTGTTCTCGCTGGGCCTGTTGCTGTACCTGTTCAAAAAGCTGTGCCTGGTGAATTGCCAGGGCAAACTGTCCGGCGATCGCCTCTACCAAGTCCACTTCTTCATGGCTCCAATTCCGCTGGCGCTGGCACTGATGCAGCGCGATTGACCCCAAATAGATTTGCTGAAACAACATCGGCACAATCAGCGTGGACTGAATCTTCCAGGATTGTGAAACAGATAGAATATCGACCGGGGAATCGAGCGGCATCCTGGACAACACGATCGACTGACCCTGCAACAGGCGATCGCCATAGTAGTGCTGAAACCCGCATTCAAATTTTTTACCCAGCAGGCGATCGCGCTCTGGGGTAGCTTGGCTCACGCAGCGGGCAATTACAGTTTGCAACTTCGACTGCTGAGCTACATCCTCTTGCATTAACAGCACACAGATATCCACATCCAGCACCCGATGTAAGAGATCCATCGTAGACTGCATCAAATCGTCCAATACCAGCGTTTCGCGCATTTTGCGTAACACCTGGTTCATGATGGCGACTTGGCGGGTCTGCTGCCGGAGCCGCTGGTCAGCAGCCAGCTTTTGACGGCGCAGGGCATACTCCTGGAGCGATCGCCTCAGCACCATTGGCAGCCGAAACAGCCGATCTTTCATCACATAGTCCGTCATGCCCGCCTTGATGCAGTCCACCGCGGCCTCTTCGCCCAAGCTCCCGGTCACCAAAATCAGCGGCACATCCCGACCCGCAGACTGCAATGCCGCCAGTGCCTCGTAGGCTGTAAACCCCGGTAGGCGATAGTCGGCCAATATAGCGTCATAGTCTTGCTCGTTCACGCGCCGTTGATAGGTCGATAACGAGTCCACAATGTCACAGGTAAACGGCACGCCGCTCTCTTCTAGAGTCAGCGCAACCAGTTCAGCATCCATTGCAGAATCTTCGACCAGCAGCAGTTTGAGCGGCAGTTCGGGGGATGACGGCATTGTAGATGCTCTCTCCGATAGGGTTCAACTTCCAAAATTGCGTGCCCGCTTAATTCACCAACGGGACGAAAACCAAAGGCGCTTCTGATTAATCCAATCTGGCTGAATCTAACCGATCGAACGCAGTCGATCGCCCTTGCCAAACGCCAGCAGATCCAAATCAATAAAGAGGTTGAAAAGTTTTGGAATTGAATGGAATTGAGTCACTCAATCGCGTCCTTTTTACGCAAATTGAGCAGGATTTTGAAATAAAACATCTCAGGCTTAACCTTAGACAATCACTTCGAGAAAGACATTTGCAGGAGAAAAATGCCTTGACTAAAAAAGTATTGAAGTGACTTCAAAACTGATTTGAATTCTAAATCTATCTGCCCAGCTTTCTGGATACGGCATCCAGTAAAAAGCCCTGATAGACAGTTCCTGAATCGCTGCCAAATCGGTCATTTCAACGGTTTGAACCGTAGACCACCTTAACAAGGCGCATTGCGTTTGCTACGAAATCGCCCTTTTCGGCTCTGCCCGATGCCACATCAAGCAGTTGATGATCGGCCCATACCCAGTCGAAACTCATTTGCTAAAGCATTGTATCTGCTAAAGCAGAAGTGTTGAATCTCGATACACAACTTTACAAACCTGGAGATTTTTGGCGAGTTTGAGCTTCTGTTAATGAGAATGGGGTCAATAGTCAGACCAATTCGGTATCACCAGCACCAACGCACAACTTGGCACTACCCGCCAAAATCTTAAGATTCAACACTTGTGCTGCTAAAGCTGGAGCAGCAGAACACATCAAATGCCAACTCTTTGGCAGGAGTCCATCCTGCTCCGAAGGTTTTGCCCTAGTATTCTGCGATGTTCTCATCTCGATCTGAACCTGCCACCTGATAGCCCGCTTACCCAGCAGTAAACCGTGCTATCGCCGAAACGGGAACGCCTGCTAAAAACCAGCTTGATTCCATTTCAATCGCCACTCAAAGCAGCAGTGTAAGCAGCGTAGCCGCAGCCTTACGGCAACCCGTTCATTGCTTGAGTCCGTTTCAAAAACAGGAATCAGGTTCAAGCAGAACTCGCCCCTTCAATGGTTTCATCTGGCTGTGCTGGTAAAGCGAATAACTCAGTATATGGGGATTCTAGATTTAATGCATCTCCCTAAACAACCATTAGCAGGATGGGGATGGATGGTGGGGGTTTGCCCTCCTACTACTGAGAAGTCAAGAGGGCAAAGCAGTGGGCAGCGGCGGACAATTCAACTGCATCCAGTAGTGACTGATGTGCTGAATCGCGTCTGAAAATTGCTCGAAGTCCTGGGGCTTCACGATGTAACTATTGACACCCAGGTCATAGCAGGCGTTGAGATCTTGGTCTTCTTGGGAAGAGGACATGACCACGATGACAAGGCGACGAGTACGGGGGTGCGATCGCAGCCTTTGCAAAAGCTGAATCCCGTTGATGCGGGGGAGTTTCAGATCCAGCAGCACAAAGCGGGGCAGCGGACGCGCCGCCGCGGATTGGGAAGCGTCATCCAATGAATTGTCCAGAGCCTCGCCGAGCAAATAGTTCAAGGCTGCTTCTCCATCGTTGACTACATCCATTGGGGCTGCCAGCCCGCCAGTCTCCAGAGCAAGGCGGATCAGTTCAACATCATTGGGATCATCTTCGACTAAAAGTAAACGTGACGATTCGATTTCAGGAGGATTCATACGCGCAGTGCAACGAAATTGATAAACAGAGAAGAGACGCACCCGCGATCGCAGATAAAGCGAAAACACCGACTAGAGCAGATTGAGTCAGTCACCTATGCGTTAGATGCAGCGTTCAGATCTTGATCCCTTCCTAAGTGGAAATCCTTAAATTAAGGTATTAATATTTACACTACTCAATCCAATTTAATTCAGTATTCATTCCAAAGCAAAGACTTTACAGGAACTTTTAATCCCTTCTTTAATAAAAGTTGAAGTTTCAGAAAGCACATGGCTCTGTTGCGATTTTTCTAAATTGGGCTTTGTTGATCAAGGCCGATTGATTAGGGCGATTGGCACACCAAACGAATGCCTAATCGACTACTTGGACAAGGGCGATCGCCCCAAAACCCACCTGCTAATTCATCTATTATTCATTGTTCAAAAATAGTCAAAAATAGAACCAAAAAAAGAACCTTTTCGTGAATCTTGCTGAACAAGATCCTCAAAAAGACCCTTTATGATACGCACAAATTTTTGCTAACAGCCGATGCTGCAAACGCTCTGAACGAGTTGTTGAACGAGTTGTTGAACGAGTTGTTGAACGAGTTGCCTAGGTCTGCACGAATGCAGCAGGAATGAAACTATCACCTCAACTCTGAGCCAGACAATTTGCAGAGTGAGAATCAGAGCGGTCAGCTTGCGAACGGACTAGAAATAGAACGTCGTGCGAAGCACACCCAGAAAAGTGTCGCTATATTGTCGTTGTTGTTGTTGCCGGGGTCAGCCGTCCAGATGATGCCCGGAGTCAGCGAGATATTGTCGCTAAAGCTAATGCGGTACGAAAGCTCTGCCGAAAACGCAGCATCGTCAATAAACGCGCCGATGCGAGTGCTGCCGATCTCGTAATCAGAAATGCGAGGCGGCACCCCTGCTGCCAGAACAAGCTGGTTATTGGGCCCGCCCAAGTCATTAATCGCCAGATAGCCCGCATAGGCCACCGAGCGATAATCCGCCGTTCCAATCAGGATGCCGTCTTCATAGTTAAACCAAGCTCCGATGTTGAAGGTATCCGACAGCGCGTAGTTGATGGTAATGCCGTATTGGTTGGTCACGGCGGCGGGCAAACCGCTCGACTCCAGGTTGTTATACCCGTTGAGATAGATCAGACCAATCGACAGGGGCCCCGGCCGGAAGGTGAGTTGTCCAAACAGAGAATAGCCCCCATTGAACAGCCCAAAGCCAGGAGACGGATTGCCCTGACCAAAGCCAGTTAGGTAACCCACCCCAATCTGGAAGGTGTCGCTAAAGTCGTAGGTTAAACCAATACCAGAACTGGGCGCACCCGCATCGTAGATGGGGTTATAGGCCAGGAAACTAATGGAGCCATAGCCACCTGCATCGATGGGGCTAATGCTAGAGACGATATCGGTAATGCCTGTGCCCGTAGCCGCCAGCGTGACGCGCAGGTTCCCTACCGGAAAAGCATAGAACAGGCGGGTTACGTCGAAGCGGTTAGTGCCAAAGAAATAGTAGGGCGAAGTTTGCCGCAAGTAGGGGTTGGGAAACGTCGCCATCGGCACAACATTGCCAACTGTGAAACTGTCGGGTAGTTCGTTGTCTCCAAGGTTAAAAAACTCCAGGTTGGAGAACTGGAGGCGGGTATTCAGCAGATCCTGACCTGTGAAGCTGGTATTGAAGTTGAGGCGGACGCGGGCCTGGAAGACAGTGCTATTGGCATCGTCTACGTTGCTGCCAAAAATGTCGGCAATGGAGAAGATGGTTTCACCAAAGAGGGTGGTGGTGGTGGAAAACTGGTTGGCTTCCAGTTCTTCGACAGCGGCTTCGAGGGCATCGACCCGGCCGCGCAGGACAGCAAGTTCAGATGCAAACTCCCGCTGGAGCGCTTCGATGCGGGCTAGGGCTTCGGGATCGAGGTTTTCCAGTCGCCCCACGACTGCATCCAGACAGGAAGCTAGACCTGCGGCGAATTCGTAGCGGGTCATGGCTCGTCCGCCCAGGTAGGTGCCGTTGGGGTAGCCCTCCAGACAGTCCAAACCACCCTGGCTCTCAGAATTTGCGAGATAGGCGAGGGCTTCGTAGGCCCAGTCGCCAGGGCTAACGTCAGAAAACTCGGTGACAGACGTGAACTGGGCCATGTTGCCGTCGCCTCGGTTTTCGCCGCCATATTCCGAAAGCTGGTCGAGTGTGGTCAAGCGGACGGCACCTGCCGGAGTGTCCAGGCTGGGTTCGGACAGATTGGTTCCAGCGAGTTCGCTTGCTGGGAGTTCGGAGACTGGAAGTTCGGAGGCGTTGGGGATATTGCTCTGCGAGGCTAGCGCCAACGCCCCCAACCCTTGCCACACCATGCCCCCAGCCATCAGCGCCACACCCAGTATCAGCGCTTGCCAGAGGGACTGAGGTGGCAATGGCTGGATTTGCGACCGATGTCCTCTGGTTTGCTTAACCTCTGCTGCAAAATGATTCAACTTAAACTTTTCAAACTTTGATCTCATGCTCTCCTCACAACCAAACGGAACAACCAGACGTAGAAACGCCCAAATTGCAAAATCCGAATGCCTTCCCAATGTATTGATCCCGCCGTCGGCCCATGCCGCTATCTGAATGACTTTCCTCTCCGGCACGACTTTCTATAGAAAAGCTTTGGTTTATACACTCCGGGTCAAGTCAACCTGATACTTTTGGGCGTACTCCTCATGCAGACAGCGCCAGGTTATATGCAGCACAAAGCGTCGTGCGTATGCCGCAGAGATGCTACAGCATTTTCTTGCGGGGTGAGGCACACGCTGCCCTCACGAGGCAAGGGCTTATTGACCATCCGTGTGCCTCACTAGCTTCAAAAATGCTGTATGCAGCATGCACTTAGCACTTGGTTTTTCGTTTAGTAAAGCTCGTTTTTTTATATTTGCGAGAGGTGCCGCTATCGGTTCTCTCAGAAAAGCTTGATAGGGAGTGTCTATGGAACGCGCGATTTCACTGATTGGGATTCTTATATTTTTTGGTTTAGCGTATCTGTTTTCTGTCAATCGTCGGGCTATTAACTGGCGAACTGTTGCGATTGGTTTTTTGCTTCAGTTTTTGATGGGTTTGTTTGTGCTGAAGCTGCCAATTGGCTATCAAATTTTCAAGTTTATTGGCGATTTGGTTACGGGATTTTTAAACTTTGCAGATGCGGGTGCGGAGTTCGTTTTTGGGGCTGATTTTCGGGAGCATTTCTTTGCCTTTAAGGTGATGCCCACGGTGATCTTTTTCTCTGGGGTGATTGGGCTTTTGTATTACCTGGGTGTCATGCAGAAAGTTGTGGGGGCGATCGCCGGATTGATGCGTCGCACCATGCGAACTTCTGGCCCTGAAACAACGTCTTGCGCTGCCAATATTTTCATCGGGCAAACCGAAGCGCCGCTAATGATCAAGCCCTTTGTGGGGCGCGTCACGCTGTCGGAACTGCACGCTATTATGACGGGCGGCTTTGCGACGGTGGCGGGCGGTGTGCTGGCTGCTTATATTTCGTTTGGTATTAATCCAGAGCAGTTGATTGCTGCTTCGGTGATGAATGCGCCGGGTGCTTTGGCGATGTCAAAGGTGTTTTTTCCACAGACTGGAAAATTTTCCTATGATTCTGTTTTAGATGAGGAGCTAAAGGAAGACGAAATTGCTCGTAAAGAAGCAGGCGAGGAAGAGGTGCTCATTCCGCCCGAAGCTGCTTCTACAGCAAAAGATCCGATTGGGGCGATCGCCGATGGGGCGATTCAGGGCATCCAGTTGGTATTAGCCATCATGGCGATTTTGATTGCGTTTCTAGCGCTGATTGCGGCAATTAATGCTTTCTTGGGTTGGCTGGGCGGGCTGATTGGTGTGCCCCAGCTTTCGATGGAATTTTTGCTGTCTTATCTGCTGTTTCCGCTGGCGTTCATCATGGGCGTACCGATTGCCGACTGTGCCAATGTCGCCGTGTTTTTGGGCAAGAAAATTATTCTGAATGAATTCATTGCCTACACCGATCTGGCAGAAGCTATGAGCAACAGCGCTATCGGGGCCCGCGCAGCAACGATCGCCACTTTTGCCCTCTGCGGCTTTGCCAACCTGGGGTCTATCGGTCAGCAAATCGGCGTGATTGGCGGCATGGTGCCCAGTCGCCGCGACGACGTGGCCCGCCTAGGGGTTCGCGCTATGATCGCAGGCTCGTTTACCAACTTTGTCAGCGCGGCGATCGCCGGCCTGTTGACCTGATGCTAGCGTGACGGGGCGATGGGGGGATGGACTGACCGAATCTCCTCATCTCATCGCCCGACTTGCATGATGCTTCATGTTCCTTCCACTCCCAAGACCCTAACTCCTTTCTATGAACGTCTACCTCGCTGGGCCCGATGTTTTCTTGCCAGAACCACTGGAAGCAGCGCGAGCCAAGAAAGAAATTTGTGCAAAGTATGGCTTTGTCGGTCAGTTTCCGTTTGACAGTGCGCTGGATTTAGCGGGGTTGACCCCCGTTGAAGCGGGGCTGGCGATTTACAAAAGCAACATTCAATTGATGGATCGCTGTGACCTGATCGTGGCCAACATGACCCCGTTTCGGGGCCCTAGCATGGACGTAGGCACGGCGTTTGAAATGGGCTATATGGCGGCGCAGGGCAAGCCTGTGTTTGGCTATAGCAATGACGGGCGGCTGTATGGCGATCGCGTGCCTCAGCCAACGCCCGAACGCGACGAAAACAACCTGTTTGTCGAACAGTTTGGAATGCACGACAACCTGATGCTGGAGGGAGCAATCTATACTAGCAATGGGAACTTTCAGGGCAAACTGGTGGATGCAGCGAGCTATTACACCGACCTGAGTGTGTTTGAAGCCGTGATTCAGCTAGCCGCAGCAAAGCTTTTGAGTTAGCTTTGAGGATATGGGTTTCGCTGATTCTTTGTGGCATCTATGGATCTTGAACATAGCGATCGCCCGCAGGATCGGCCTGCGCCTCATCCCTCTCGGGCCACGCCCGAACAGCAGCTTGGTGCCCTCGAAGCAACGATTTACGGAATTGCCATTTTTCGCCGCAACGGGCACATTCTTTACGCCAATCCTGCCTGCGCTGACCTTTATGGATACCACGACTGCGAAGACTTGATTGGGCAATGCTGGCCCCTCCTCTACACCCCAGAAGACCAGCAGCGGCTTGAGCAAGAGATTTTGCCGCAGTGCCTTCAGGCAGGCAGTTGGATTGGCGAGGCGATCGCCCAGCGGCGAGACAGCACAACCTATCCGCAAGCCCTTGCCCTATCGCAGATGACCGATGGCAATATCGTCTGCATCGCCCAAGACATCACCGAACGCAAGCTTGCGGAAGACTCTCTGCGCCGCAGCGAAGCCGACAAATGGGCTATTCTTCGGGCAATTCCCGATTTTCTGATGCATTTCCGAGGTGATGGCACTCATTTAGACATTGCCAACAGCGATGGCTACTCGGTTCTAGAGCTAGATGCGCTAGTTGCTGGAAATGCCAACGTTTATGACCTTATGCCCTACGAGCTAGCCGAGCAGCGGATGCACTACATTCGTCAGGCGCTCCAGACGGGACAGATTCAGTTCTATGAGCAGGACATCGAAGTTAACGGGCAGATCCAGTCTGAAGAGGTGCGCCTAGTGGCCACCGGGCCAGACGAGGTGCTGGTCATTATTCGCAACATCACCGAGCGCAAACGCTCCGAAGCCGCCCTGCGCCAAAGTGAAGCGAAAAACCGAGCGCTGATTGAGGCAATTCCCGATTTGCTGATCCGAATGCGGGGAGACGGCACCCATCTGGAACTGGCCAATGGCGATCGCTACCCAGTGCTGAACAAAGACAAAATGGTTCCGGGCAAAAGCACTGTGTATGAACTCATGCCCCCTGATTTGGCAGAGTTGCGGATGCGCTACATTCGACTGGCCCTCCAAACGGGTAAGTACCAGTTTTATGAACAGCAAATTGAGATCAATGGGAAGCTTGAGTTTGAAGAAGTGCGGGTAGTGGTAACGGGCCCAGACGAAGTGCTGGTCATTATTCGCAACATCACCGAGCGCAAGCGCCAGGAAGAAGCCCTGCGAATTGCCGAAGAGAACTATCGCAGCATTTTTGAAAACGCGCTAGAAGGCATCTTTCAGTCCACGCCAGAGGGACGGTTGATCACTATCAACCCGGCAATGGCGAGAATTTATGGCTACGATTCGCCCGCTGACATGATCGCTAGCATTACCAACATTGGCGAACAGATGTATGTTGAGCCGTCCCTCCGTCTGCAAGTGAAGGCGATCCTGGCGACCCAGGGCTTTTTAAAGGGTTTTGAGTTTCGTAGCTATTGCAAAGACGGCAGCATTATCTGGACGGCAATGGATGCTCGTGCCGTTTATGACAGCGGCGGCACCCTGCTCTATTACGAAGGGATCGTGCAAGACGTGACTGAGCGCAAGCGCAAGGAAGAGGAACTGAAACGCCAGCTAGAGCAGCTCGAAATTCAAATCGACCAGTCTAGGCGGGCCCAGGAAGTCGCAGAGATCGTCCAAACCGATTATTTTCAAAAGATTTTGGAAGAGGCTGAGTCTTTGCGCTATTTGGATGATTGATACCACGATTGATATCCTGATTAATCTCCGCGGGTAATCTCGCTGGGAGATTGATATAGCGGAACGAGAACGATATGGCGGGACGTGGCGATCGCCCCAAACTCCGAGCCACCCTAGCATCCCTTCTGTTTTGCTATACCTTGAGACTTTTTCCATTGGGGGAACCTCCCTGTGCCAAGACGAGTCAACTGCATCTGACGGACTCGTTTCGAGGAATCGGGCAATGCTTAAGCACTATCAATACCGCTCAAAAGCTGCGCTGCTGCTGGCAGTTGGCATGACCGCAACTTCGCTGCTGCCTGTGTGGACTTCGCAGCGTGCGGTGGCTCAGCCGATTCAGCTTGCTCAGGTCTTCTCTAATCCAGCGCGAGTGGGGCTGCCTGCGGGCACGGTGCTTCCGGTGGCCTACAGCGGTGCAGAGAGAGTAGTGGTGCTGCCAACGGAAACTGCGCCCTTAACACTGACCTTGACCAGCGACGTGCGAACCCCCAGCGGCACGGTGATGCTGCGGGCGGGCAGCGAAATCAAGGGCGAACTGCGCCCGGTGGACGGAGGGACTCAGTTCTTTGCTCGCTCAGTCATTCCGGCCGGAAGCACCCGCGAAATCCCGCTAGACGCGACTTCCAACCGAATCACAAAGCGAGAAACCATCACCCGCCGTAATCGCCCTGACGTATTGCGGGGTGCAGCAATTGGCGCAGCGGCAGCAGCCGTGCTAGCGGAAGTGTTTGGCAGTGTGCAGGTCGTAGAGGTGCTGGCAGGCGCAGGCATTGGTGCGGCGGCTGAACTGCTGATTCGCCGGAATCGCCGAGTCGAGGTGCTGGTGGTGGAACCCCGCACCGATCTGAGCCTGACGGTGCAATCTCCGTTTTCTCTGCAATAGCCCTGGGATGCAGTTCCTTAGGAGTTGGGCACTAATAGCGTCAGGTTGCGCTGCGATCGCTCGATTTTGCCCTCTTGTTCTAGCTGGCTCAGCAGGCGAGTCACGGTGACGCGGGTGGTGCTGATGGTTTCTGCGAGTTCTTGATGGGTTAGCAGCACGTCGAGCGATCGCCCACCTGGAACCGATTGACCAAAGTGTGCCGCTAGCCATTCCAAAAGCTGCAACAGTCGCATCACCACCGAGGGCTGATGGACGATTGTCAGTAGCTCTTCGCTCTTGCGGGCGCGGCGGATCAGTCCTTCCTGGAGATGCCGACTATCGAGCGACAGTTTCGCCACCTTGACGGAGGTGATGCATTCGGCCTGGTAAGGCGAAATCGGCGATAGCGGCAAACCCAGCACATCCCCTTGTCCCCAAAAGCCTAGCCCAATCGTGCGTCCTTCCTCATCCCAAGTCAGCGTTCGCACAATTCCTTGCTCAATCGACCAAACACTATCCGGCTCAAGCGGAAGCAAATCTTTGCGCTGAAACGAGCGAACTGATGAAACAAGCTGGAGCGCGGGTTCCCCTATCGAGGGAGCGTCGTGAGTGGAAACAGTTGCATTTTGAATCATTGTTCACCACAGCCATAAAGTCGTAAATTTACTTTTTGAAAAGCTTTACCATCGGCTCAAACAATACTACGCTTCAACTCTCAATCGGCAAATGCCCCCCACCCCCTTCTGCATAGACTGACCTCTCTACATAGCCCTGCTCAGTATGCGCTAGAAAAAGTTCGTAAATCGGCACAAAAAAAGAGAAAATTAAAAAAACATAAGTTGTTGAACAAAATAGACCTAAAGAGGTCTAATACCAAACCTTTTGGGCGCTCGCTCCTCCCTGAGTATATCCGCAATTTTACGGATTTGCCATTCTCTTCTAATTGAGAATAGTCTCAATACTGAGCAGAAAAGTGAAATTTGTCTAGCAAAATATCAACTTGAAGTAATCCTGTCTCAAGGTCTTTCCGTAAATTTTCGGTTGGCAGGTGTACACACTGATCTATTCAAGTGTTCAACACTTAAGCAATTAGATAAAGTGCTGGCGAGTACATCATTAATTCATGCTCTTTGCGGAAGGGCGATCGCCGCTATTTTTCGGCTATCTCGACCCCATGCGCCGATAGTATTCCCCTACGCGCCGCTGCCACTGGCCCCAGTATTGGGCGATCGCCCCCGGTTCAAACCGAAACACTTCGGCGGGCTGGTGGGGAATAGCCACCACCAGCATGGCTTCGCGGATGTAAATCTTCTCGGCTTCGCAGTAATGGTTCACCGCGCCGCAGTAGGCTGCCAGTTGCAGCGGCCCGTCATACAGCCGCTCGATACTGCCCTTGGGGCGATCGCCCGTCTTCCAGTCCAGCACGCAGGGCACGCCGCGATAGCTGGCGACGCAGTCCACTTTGCCCGCATAGCCCAGGTCATAGTGAAACACGGGCGCTTCTAGCAGCCGCACGTTCTGGATTTCTGCCACAATCGGCTCCAGGCTTTCCCAGTAGGGGCGCACTGCGTCGGGACAGGTGGGATGTTCGCCTGCCAGATAGCGGCGGATGTGGGCGTGGGTCTGGCTGCCCCGGCGGCTGGCGGCGATGGCGATGCGTCCTGCCTCCTCTGCCCCCAGGCGATCGCGCCATTTTGCCAGCGCCTCTCTTGCCTCTGGCGGCTTGGTGGCGTTGAGGATCGTGCTGACGCTGGGCAGCGATCGCCCCGCCGCATCGACCAGATAGCCCCGCCTCGCCCGCTTTGCCACGACAGAATTCTTGTAGACGCCGTTCGTCAAATTGCCCGTCGAACCGATCTTAGCCCGTCTAAACCCTGAAGCTGGGCAGGAGCGCGATCGCCCTTAAACCGGAACCTTAATGATTCAGGAGCGGCAAATAGCGGCAAATATCCGGGGCGGCAATTATCCGGGGCGGCAATTATCCGGGGCGGCAATTATCTGGGGCGGCAATTATCCGGGGCGGCAATTATCTGGGGCGATCGCACGGTCTTCCTTTCGCTGCACAGTTGCCTTTAGTCACTTATGCAGCGCAGTCTTTGCAAAAGGCTCATCACTTCACCTGGATGTTGCGTAGGCACTAAACGGCTCCAGTCCCGGACATGGGCAATGCCAGCGCTGTGCAGGCGGGCGATCGTGCCGCTCACCCAGTCCGGTGCGCCAACCAAAATCATCCTGTTGTAAAGCGGTTTTGAGGGTTGCGATCCGATGTTTTCGGACTGCTTCAGGGATTCTTCAGCATTAAAAAGCGGTTTGCTCATGCGGTTAGTTCCTTCTCGTGCTTTGCAGAGTGTTTGTAAACACAAACATCATCTTACTCCAAATGTTTGTATTTACAAACATTTACTCCGTCATGTCCCTCTGACACGATGAGGGCATGGGCAAAGCAGGCAAAGCGCTCCGGCAAGTTTTAGAAACCTACAGCATTAGCCAAAATAAGCTGGCGGTGACAATGGGACTGAATCGTTCCACGGTGTATCAGTGGTTCCATGAAGTGACCGATCCTTCAGCAGAGTCCCTGCTAGACATTGTGGCGGCGTTGGACACGCTCAATCCGGCGGCAGCACGGGACTTTTTGCGGCTGTATCTGGACGAATATTGGGCCAAGCGATTGGATTAACCCGCTGAGGGCATGGGTAAAGCAGGCAACGCGCTAAGAACTGTTCTAACCACCTATGGCATTAGCCAAAATCGCCTAGCCGTAACGATGGGCATTAGTCGTGGCACGGTCAACAATTGGTTTAACGAAACGCGAGATCCCACCGCAGAATCAATTCCTGCGATTGTGGCGGCGTTGGACACGCTCAATCCGGCGGCAGCGCAGGACTTTTTGCGGCTGTATCTGGACGAATACTGGGCCAAGCGATTGGATTAACCCACTGAGGGCATGGGTAAACCGTCGAGTTCTCCTGCGTGGTGAGAAGAGGAACAAGCGTCGCTTAAAGTTCCTCACCGCAAATCCAAAATCGCAATCGATCAAATTCCTAAAATCCCATTGCCTGCGCGACGGCCTCCAACTCTGGCGCAATGCCGCCTTTGAACTGGTTTTCGCAGTGTTTAATGGCGGTGTCGGGGTCTTTTAGCCCATTTCCTGTGAGGACGCAGACGACGGTAGCTTCCGCAGGCACGCGATCTTTCACCTTGAGCAGGCCCGCCACAGAAGAGGCGCTGGCGGGTTCGCAGAAAATACCCTCGCGGCTGGCCAGCAGGCGGTACGCAGCCAGAATTTCTTCGTCGGTGACGGCGTTGAACTCGCCCTGGCTGGCATCGCGGACGGCGATCGCCTTTTCCCAGCTTGCGGGGTTGCCAATGCGGATTGCGGTGGCCAGCGTTTCGGGATGGGGAACCGGGGCCCCGCTGACCAAGGGCGATGCGCCCGCCGCCTGAAAGCCCATCATCCGGGGCAGGCGATCGCACTTGCCTTCTTGGTGATATTGGCAAAAGCCCATCCAGTAAGCAGTGATGTTACCCGCGTTGCCAACGGGAATGCAGAGCCAGTCGGGCGCAGTGCCCAGCACGTCCACAATTTCAAAGGCGGCGGTCTTTTGCCCCTCCAGGCGGTAGGGATTGACCGAGTTCACCAGCGTAATCGGGTAATGCTCCGCCATGTCGCGCACAATTTGCAGCGCCCGGTCAAAGTTGCCCTGAATCGCCAGCACCTCTGCGCCATAGAGGAGCGCCTGGGCCAGCTTGCCCACCGCCACATAGCCATCGGGAATTAGCACAAAGGGACGCAGCCCTCCCCGTCTGGCGTAGGCGGCGGCCGCAGCGGAGGTATTGCCTGTGCTGGCACAGATCACCGCTTCTGCTCCGGCTTCCTTGGCTTTGGAAATGGCCATGGTCATGCCCCGGTCTTTGAAACTGCCCGTCGGGTTCAGCCCGTCGTATTTGACAAACACCTGCACGCCGCGACCAATCTCTTGGGCGATCGCTGGCGCGGGGATCAGCGGCGTGTTGCCCTCTAGCAGCGTCACCACGGGCGTTTGCGCCGTCACGGGCAGATAGCGGCGATAGGTTTCGATCAGCCCGCCCCAAGCAGCCGCGCTGCTGGCAGAACTCGCAGGTCGATCAACAGGTTGAACCAGATGAGAATTAGAAGTCAGGGTCACGGCAATATCACTGAGCGTAAGTTTGAAAAGCAGTTCTGCTAAAAATGGCTTTGGTTTCAGGCAACTAATTGGGCAAAATAGGAGTCTCTCAACTAGAAGGTCGATTTTGAAGATTCAGTTTGAGATTCAGAATTTCAGTCTCAACCCCGCTCCAAAAAGCTCGGACTGCTGAATTTAGAAGCTGTGTTCAAAAGGCTATCTCCAAAGGGTGCTATAAAACTCATTTCAAGACTCCCATTTTCGCCTATAGTGGCTGAGGCTTCGTCAGACTCAGACTCGATTTAACTCGATTGATTTAACTCGACTTATAAGTGTGCAGTTTGAGGAAGGCGAGTTCCGCAAGCGGGCGATCGCACAAATGGAGTGAGAATGAGGGACGGAGCGAAATGCAGGGATGGATCTCAAGTCTACCCGCAGAGGGCTTGCCGCGTAACCCGTGAGGACAGGCGCGACTGAGTGCGATCGCGCTGCCGTTTAGTCAGGACGCTGGCCAGTGCCCAAACTGCCACATTCTGCGGTGGGTGCATAAATTATTTGACTAGGATCGATCTTTAGCACTAAGTTAAGATTACTTAATGGTGTGAGTGAGTACAAATGACTAGCGCAACTTTGCATCTGTCTTTAGATCAGGTTTCTACTGGTCAGGCAGTGAATGCCCCTGTGAATGCGTCTGTTTCTTCTGTTGTTGTTGGTGACGTTGGTGACCGAGCTATGCTAGATAACCCCGCAGTTGAGAGCGATCGCAGTCTTGTTTCAGCCGCCCCCGCCCCAGAGCTAAACAAGCTTCCCTACGACAAAGCCCATCAGCTTGAGCTGTTGCACCTCCGCGCCGAGGCCGAGGCCCTGCTTCAGCAGCTCCAAATTGAAAAGCAGCGCAAGCTGGTTTCCGCAGGCAGCTAAATTTTAGCCTCCAGGTTTTAACTGGCATTCGAGGATTTCAAAGCATCCCAGACCTGTCAGTGTGTGCGGGTTCGGGTTTGCTGCACCTCTTTTGAGAAAGGCTGCTGGACTTGTTCCACCCTGGATCGACCCTGGCTCTACGTCTTGGGCTAAGGATCTTCAGCCAAGCCTTCAGCATTCCAAATACTGGCAATTGAGGCTTTGCCTGAACCCTCCATGCCTTCTTATCTGCATTGGGTTCAGGCAAAGCCTTTTTCCGGGTGAAACGAAGTCGTCGGGCGCTATCTGGCGACGCTACCCGCCAACTTTATCCGCCGACGTTAATCGTGGACTTCACCTCAATTTTTCCGGCATCATTGACCGTCCAAACGTCGTAGCTGCCCACCACGTCCCCCTGCTCGTCAAAGTCCAGGCTGCCGCTTGCTCCCTGAAAGTCTATATCCTTGCCTTCCCGAACAAGGGACAGTGCTGTGCAGATGTCAGTCGTTTGTTCACCCGGTGGGTTGGATACATTGCGGATGCTGTCTTTGATGGCGGGGCCGCTGCCACTCTTGGCGGCCTCTGCTGCCAAAACGAGGAGCGCCGCCGCGTCCCAGCTATTGGGGTCATAGACCTGTGGGTCGCGGTTGAACTTTTCTCGGTAGCGATCGCGGAAGTCGTCTAGCCCCGGGCCGCCTGCGCTGGGGGCCGTCCCCATCATGCCCGTCACGATGAACTTGCCGTCGGCCGTCTTGCCGACCAGTTCCGCCAGGTTGTCGGTCTTCATGCCGTCGGTGAAAAGCACCTTAGTCGTGCCGTCGAGGAAGCCCTGCTCCTGGGCGGCTTTAAGAATAATGCTGCCCGATTCGGGATAGGCAATGATCAGCACGGCATCGGGTTTGCTGCCAAAGGCGCTGCCCACTTCCGAGTCAAAACTGGTGGCGTTGGGGGCGTATTTGGTGGGGTTGGATTCGTTGACGACTGTGCCGCCCAAGGCTTTGAAGGCAGGCACGAAGGACTGGACGAGTCCGTTGCCGTAGTCATTGTTGATGGCGAGGATGGCGATCGTTTTGATGCCTTCCTGATTGGCGAGTTGGGCTAGCGCGTCACCCTGGAAGGTGTCGGGGGGCGCAGTTCGCAGCCAAAAGCCGTTAAATTCTCCCTTCTTCGCCCGCTCGGTAAATACAGGACTGGTGCTGGAGGGGGAGATTTGCACCACCTGATTTCGCACTGCAATATCCACAGCAGCACTGGAGACGGAACTAGCGGCTGCGCCCACCACTGCGCCGACTCGATCCACCTCGGCCAGCTTGGTCATCCCGGATGCACCTGCGGCTGGGTCAGTCTGGTCGTCCTCAGACACTAGTTGCACGGGCTGCCCCATCACGCCTCCACAGGCATTGACGGTTTCCACCAAGAACCCGACGCTATCTTGCATGGGTTGTCCATATTGGGCCAGGTCGCCCGTGACGGGCAAGAGCGTCCCCAGTTTCAGCGCACCCGATCCGCCTGCGGCCGGACTGGCGGCTGGGCTAGACGTGCTACTGGTCGGCGTGGGCGGTTGGCAGGCGGCTGCGGCCAACAGAAGGGCGATCGCCCCACCCCGGCCCAGCCAGCGTAGCCCCAATGTGCCTGAACCATTGGCCAATGCGCCTGGGTGGGTTAAGGTCTTAAATTTTGGAGTGGTCGTTTCAACAGGGTTCGCAGAATGAGCAGACTGAGACTTGGCAGACTTAGACGATGGGAAGCGTTTCATCATTGCACCATGCTCTCCTATGGTTCTCCTAAAGTCGTCTATGGATTTTAGCTTGAGGAATGCCGCAGCAAAGTCGCTCGATGGGTTTATTCACCCAAGTGATTTGCATCCCTTAACGCTTAGGACTTACGCAGTTGGAGGATTTCTCGCGGGCGCAGCCCGCGAGAAATCCTCTAAAACCCAGAAAACTTATCGCAAGTGCGTAAGTCCTGACGCTTTCAACGATAGAAGAAAAGGCAGGTGGTGTCTTTGCAGGAAAGTATGGACTCGAAGTATGGTTTTCGCAAGCCGCAAATTACAGACTGCAAACCACAGGAGGACTATAGGCGGGGCAACAGTTCGGGTAGCAAGTGGGCAGGCACGCTTGAGAGCGCCTGATTTTGTCCTGCGGTTCCAAAGAGTTCATAAAAGGCTTTCAGGGTTTGCAATACGCTCTGCATTGCAGCTTGTCGTAGTTCTGGCTGATGCTGCCATCGAGTGGCGGCCTGGAGATGGTGGTGCAGCGCTTTTTTGAGGGGGGTGGACTCTGGCGCTGTGCCTAGGAGCCGGGGAACCTGTGTGGCGATATGGAAATAGGCAAGGCCCAGGTTGTTGTGGGTGGTGGCGGGGTCAAAGCTGAGCATGGGTGGGTTGGGTAGCGTTTCTAGCTTTGCCACGCCCTGTAGGGCAGCTTCGTAGGACTGGATGGCTGCCTGGAGCTTTTGGAGCTGCTCTTGGGGGCGATCGCCCAGACACAGGGCCAGATGCCAGAGGGCCGTGCCCAGGTTGTTTTGTGTGGCGGCAAAAGGCCGCCGGGGCTGCATCCAGGGTGCGCTGCTGAAGCGACTGGGCGATAGGCGGCGATCGCCTTGGGTAAGTATATCTCTGGCTGCTCGATCTGTGCCAAACTCCATAGCGCCGTGCCCAGATTGTTTTGAATCATGGCGTAGCTCAGCGGCGGCTGGCTATTGGGATATTTCAGTGCTTCCTGATAGGCGGCGATCGCCCGCTTCAGAGACTCTTTGGGCTGGTGGTGCTGTGCCAGATTCCAGTAGGTCGTGCCCAGGTTATTCTGCGTCGAGGCATAGCGGGCAGGATCGCTGCTGGCATCCCGATAGCGCAGCGCCTCTCGGTAAGATTGCGCCGATTTCTGTAAATTCTCAACGGGCTGCTCGTAGCGGGCCAAATCGGCGTAGGCTGCCCCCAGGTTGTTGTGCAGCATGGGATAGCTCTGGGCCTGGGTGTGGGTGTCCAGCTTCTTGAGCGCAAGTTGGTAGGACTGAATCGCCTGCCGCAGGTTGGGCAGCACCTGGTCAGGGGCAGACGAGTTGCGCGACAGCAGCCAGCAGAGATTGCCCACGTCATTCAGCAATCCGTCCACAATGGGGATTTATCCGGCAGGCGCACCCATCACCTGCTCATAGGCTTGCAGCGCGGCCATCAGGGTGGGCAGACTGTGTCGCCCTGCTCAATGCGATCGCGATAGGCATCCCCCAGCGTGCGATAAGCGTCCTGCAATTGAGCCGCTGAGGCCGACTGTCGATGCAGATGGGCAATTTGCTCCAGCAGTCGAGTGATCTGCGCGTCGGGATCGGTCGGCGGGGCCGGGTTCGCCAGTGGCGGCTGGGGCAGGGTCGGCGGGCTGGCTGACGAGTCCGCTGGAGGCGTTGGCGGTTTCCCGGTGGACGTTGATTTCACAGTCGCTCGCCCAACGGAAACCGAGGAGGGAGCCGGGGTCTGCGCGGCATCTAGCCGAAACGAGCCAGAAACGGGGCTGGACGGCGGTTTGGCAGCAGCAGACGAGGCAGTCGGCGGAGCGGCAACTGGGGATGCAGGCGGTTTGGCGATCGCCGCAGGGTGGGCTGATGAGGCTGCTGGGGACTTTGTAGAGGAGTTCGCAGGCGAGGCGGGGCGAACCGTTCCAGTTGGGGCCGCAGGTGGAACAGACGGGGCGATCGCCCAGGGATTCACAGGAGGACTTGCGCCAGCCTCGGCGGGTCGTTTGGATTCTGGCGCTTTGGCAGTCGGTGTCTCAACTTTTTCAACTTCTTCAACTTTTTGGGCTACGTCTACCTTGGCAGGCGCTTGTAAAGCGGGCGTAGCTTTCTGGGGCGTGGGTTGTGTGATTGCGCGAGCCGCAGGTGGAGAGGAGGCGGCGCTATTGGACAGTGAATTGGGCGACGGATTGGGCGACGGATTGGGCGACGGATTGGGCGGGCGTTGGGCCGTGGGCGCTGTGCTGACAATGGGGGTCATCGTTCTGGGTGGGCGCGGGGTCGGCTCCCCAACAAACTCAAACACGCCCGTCCGACAGCGCCAAAACTCCAGCGCTGACTGGGGCAACAGCCGAAACCAGGGCTGCGGCATCCAAAACAGCAGGCTAGAATCCAGCACAGGCAGGCTGCGCTCGATGCCCTGCAAATGGGTGATGAACATGCGCTGAGTGGTCGGAGACTGGCGCGTGAGTTGCTCGATGCCCAAAAACTGAAAGGCGGGCACGGGCGATCGCCGTTTGCCATTCATCGGCGGCGGCGAATCTGCCAGCCATTGCGCCACCTGCACAATCGGATTGGGGTCTGACAGGTTGAGGTCGAGCGTCACCAGCCGGGGATAGCGGCGTTCTCCCACTTCCCAAAAAGCGCGATCGCCCTGGTGAATCGGCGACGGGTTGGAGAAATCTGCCTGGAGTTGGGCCGCAAGGCGATCGCGCAGGGGCAGATCATCGCATACGGCGATAAATATCTGTCGGCGCAGATTCAGGCTCAGCGCCAGCTTGAGCCGCAGGTAGCTCTGCTGATTAAAGGTTAAATTCTGACGATAGGAACTCTGGCTCACGGGAGGGAACGGCAAGAACGGCAGCGGTGAGATGTGGACGGTCGAAGGCTTGTTGCAGGCTTGTTGCAGGCTGGATAGCGAGAACGAGGCGGGTGAGAAACGGGGCGATCGCACTACTCAGTTCTTCGCCTCAGGAAAATTCCTATCGGGACAGGATCAAGACAGGATTGACAATTCAACCCAAAATTCAACCCAATAACGGGCATTTCACTGATTCCAGAAAGTGACCGAGACGTATTCAACCGCCCGTCCGTTCCCAGCAAATTTCACGAAATTCTCTTGAGTAGCAATCTGAATGAAATGCCTAGAAGCTCCACAGATGCTTAATCAGGTCTAATTCCAACAATGAGGAGGGATGAGCAAGCCGTTGGGTCAAAATCCCTCTAGCTTGAGGTAGACGAACGATTCTTTCTGCTTTCAGACCAGAGACATGGGTTTGTTTTGAACTATCAGCAATCACGTCCAGATCAATCACCAGCAGTTCCATCACCTTTGCCTGGAGACAGAACCGCTTCAACTCACCGCGATAGGGCACATGCCACATCTGCTGGGCAGTCGCCCGATTCTGGCGACAACACCAACCGCCGCCGAAAGTCTGCTAGCAGCCGACCGGTGTAGTTTCAGCCGTTGAGGGCGATCGCCCCACTGCTTGCCACTCGTTCTACCCACTCGTTCTACCCACTCGTTTTACACTGAGGGAGCAAGCGAGAGCCAGCGCGATCGCCCAAGCTCATCTGCCAGTCCTACCCTACTCCGCTTTTTCAAACGCCCTTGACCGCTCTTAAAGACGAGTCTCCATCAGGTTCCCCAAGCCTTTCCCAAACTGAGTTGCGTCCCATCGTGCGGTCGCAACTCCAGTTATTGCTAGAAGCCAATAACCTGCCGGATGCCAAAGCCCTCCTCGTGCCTGCGCAGCCAGCCGACATTGCCGAAGCGATTGAAGATTTGCCCAACCCCCTCCAGGCGATCGCCTTTCGCCTGTTACCCAAGGACGAAGCCATTGAGGTGTACGAATACCTCGACCTGGAGGTACAGCAATCGCTGATCGAAGAATTTCGCGGCCAGGATGTACTGGATATCGTGGAGCAGATGTCGCCCGACGACCGCGCCCGCCTGTTCGACGAGCTGCCCGCCAAGGTCGTGACGCGGCTACTGTCGCAGCTTAGTCCCAAGGAGCGTGGCGCAACGGCCCTGCTGTTGGGCTATGAACCGGGCACCGCTGGGCGCATCATGACCCCCGAATACCTTTCCCTAGAGGAAGGGTGGGACGCAACCCAGGCGCTCGCGCACATCCGCAGCCTCGCCCGCGCCAGCGAAATGATCTATTACCTCTACGTCACGGACGGCTCCCGGCGGCTGACGGGCATCCTCTCCCTGCGCGACCTGGTGGTGGCCCAGCCAGAGCAGACGATCGGCGACATCATGGTGCGCGAGGTGGTCAGCGTGCAAACCGACACGGCCCAAGAAGACGTGGCGCGGCTGATTCAGCGGTACGACTTTTTGGCGCTGCCCGTGGTGGATGCCGAGCGGCGGCTGGTGGGCATCGTCACGGTAGACGACGTGCTGGACGTGCTGGAAGCCGAGGCCACCAAAGAAATCTACCAACTGGGCGGCGTGCAGTCGGGCGATGCCAGCTATTTTCAGACCAATCTGCTGACGGTGGCGCGGCGGCGGGTGGTCTGGCTGCTGGTGCTGCTGATTACCAACACGGGGACGAGTGCCGTGATTCGCAGCCAGCAGGACGTACTGGAGCAGGTGGTGGCCCTAACGGCGTTTATCCCGCTGCTGATTGGCACAGGCGGCAACGTGGGCGCACAGTCGTCTACCGTCATCATTCGCGGGCTGAATACCGACGAACTGCGCTCCACCAAACCCTGGGCGGTGATCGGACGAGAGGCGATCGCCGGGGCGTTTCTGGGCATCATGCTGGGCGCGGTCGTGTTGCTGTGGGCATACCTGTTGCAGGGTAATCTCGTAGTGGCGATCGCCGTTGGTACGAGTCTAGTGAGCATTTCCGTCCTGGCCTCGATAGCAGGCTCCAGCCTACCCTTCCTGTTCCAGCGGCTAGGGTTCGACCCCGCCCTCATGTCGGCCCCATTCATCACCACGTTTGTCGATGTCCTGGGCGTGATGATTTACTTAAACGTGGCCCGGCTAATCCTCAAGCTATAGCGGGAGTTGGAGATTAAGGTTTGATTGGATGCCTCCGAATCTTCAAGGCTTTTAGAAGAACGGAATCTAGCATCAGCACAAGACCCAGAAGCCTGTGAGATTGGTGCAATATGAAAGTTGAGAGGGAAGCCTTAGGCAAGTCATACAGCTTGCAACTGACTTGCCCAGCCGGATACAAAACACATTGAGCGTAGGGGATGAAATCGGGCTTTGCAAATTACATTTTTGGGAACCAGTTCGGGGGTGCCAACGCGATCGCGCAATGTGTCGAGCATCGCGCTGCAACTGCCGCAGCGGGCAGAAACCTGGCTGTTTGACTGTGGCGAAGGGACTCAGCACCAGATTTTGCGGAGCGATATCCGCATCAGCCAGATTAGCCGCATTTTCATCACCCACATGCACGGCGACCACATCTACGGGCTGATGGGGCTGCTGTCGAGCATTGGGCTGGCGGGCAACCCCACGCGCATCGATGTCTATGGCCCACCGAAACTGGAGGACTATTTGCGGGCCTGTGGTCGCTATTCCCAGACCCACTTCTCCTATCCCGTCAAGGTTCACACGGTCGAACCGGGCGTGGTGTTTGAAGATGCCGAGTATGTGGTGAGCTGCGAGGCGCTGACGCACCGCGTCCCGGCCTTTGGCTATCGCGTGTCAGAAAAAGACCGGCCCGGCCGGTTCAACGTAGAGCAAGCCGAGGCGCTGGGCATTCCCGCCGGGCCGCTCTATGGTCGGCTGAAACGGGGGGAAGTGGTGACGCTGCCCGACGGCCGCCAGATTAATGGCGCAGACCTCTGCGGCGAGGTGCAGATCGGGCGCAAGTTTGTCTATTGCACGGACACGATTTATTGCGACAGTGCGGTAGAACTGGCGCGGGATGCCGATGTGCTGGTTCACGAAGCGACATTTGCCCATCAAGATGCCGACCTGGCCTATCAGCGGCTCCATTCCACCTCCACGATGGCGGCGCAGGTGGCGCTGAATGCGGGCGTACAGCAGCTAATCATGACCCATTTCAGCCCGCGCTATGCCCCTGGAAATGCGATCGCCCTCGAAGATTTGCTCACCGAGGCCCGCGCTATTTTCCCAAACACCCTCATGGCGCAAGATTTTTACACCCACGAAATTCCGCGCCGTCGCCCTGCCGCCCTCACGGCTAGTCGCCGCCCCCCATCCCCGTCCCGGCGCTAACCCAGCCACTAAATATCTCAACTATTTGTCTGCCAAACCCAAAATCCAAAAATCCAGATTAATTCTATTTCTCGTTCGGGCTTACTATAGAGTCTGAGGTTTTGGGCAACCGCTTGACACATCGAAGAACCCGTCTCCATCCGCTGCCATTTTCCACCCCCAGGCTGCCTGTGCGTCGCATCATCGCCCCTACCGACTTGCTTTGGGCCCTGATCGGGTTGGCGCTGACAATTGGCGGCACGTTTCTTCGGGCTTCAATTACCAATGTCCCGTGGGAGTGGGGACACAGCGGGCTGCAAACGCACTCACTGGGAGTCACGTTTCAGCTTGGGGCAGTCCTGCTGGTGGGGTGTCTGGGGGGGCGCAACGCGGCGGCTATGTCTCAGATTGCTTATGTGCTGCTGGGGCTGACGTGGTTCAATATCTTTGCCCAAGGCGGCGGGCTAGAGTATATTCACCGCCCTAGTTTTGGCTATTTGCTGGGGTTTATCCCTGGTGCGTGGATTTGTGGAGCGCTGGCGTTTCGCGTGCCGCCTCGCCTAGAATCGCTGGCCTTTAGCTGTCTGTGTGGACTGGTAACGGTGCATCTGGTAGGCATGACCTATTTGGCGATCGCCCATTCCAGCAACTGGCTCCTGGCTCCCACGCTGCCGCTGGGCCAGCTTCTCATCCTGCATTCCCTCCAGCCACTCCTGGGGCAACTGGCAATTTTGTGCGCCGTCACGGTCATCTCCTTTGCCCTGCGTCATCTGCTGTTTTATTAACGCGAACTCCGATTTTGCCGACTGACCCTTCGCGCGACGGCTCTCCACTTCTCTCTGGCTGCGCTTGACTTAACCAAAATGACCATGCCGATTAAAAACTTTCTCTTTTGGGCAGCAGCCGTGTTGGGGGTCGTGTTTGACCAGATCACCAAGATGGCGATCGCCCAAAACATGACGCTCACCGATCCACCCCAAACCATCCCGCTCTGGGCCGGCGTGTTTCACATCACCTACGTCACCAACAAAGGCGCGGCCTTTAGTTGGTTTAGCGAAGATGGAAGCTGGCTGCGATGGCTGTCGCTGGGGGTCAGCCTGGCCCTAGCAGCGCTGGCAATTTGGGGCGCACGGCTACCTCGCTGGGAGCAGTTGGGCTACGGGCTGATCATGGCAGGCGCAGTTGGCAACGGCATCGACCGCTTCATGCTGGGAGAAGTGATCGATTTCCTGGACTTTCGCCTGATCCGGTTCCCCATCTTCAACTTTGCCGATGTCTTCATCAACCTGGGCATCCTCTGCCTGCTCTTCGTCGCCTTCGGCCCCAGCAGCAGCGACAAAAAATCCTGAACACCCAGCGCATCACCTTCCTTCTTCGGTTTTCCTTCTTCGTCAGGACTTGCGCCCTTGCGAGAAGCTCTTTGGGTTTTGGACAATTTCTCATAGGCACAGCCCGCGAGAAATTGTCCAACTGCGTAAGTCCTATTCCTTCTTCCTTCTTCCTTCTTCCTTCTTCCTTCTTCCTTCTTCCTTCTTCCTTCTTCGTACCCCCCTCCGCCGATCCCCCACTGTGTCATAATCATTTACATAAATTCTCATCTTGGCCAGGGGAGGCCCGTAGAGCGATGAGTGGTGTAGAAAGCAGTGCAGAGGCAATCGATCCAAGGACGCTCGACCGCCACGAGTGCGGCGCTTGTGGCTATATCTATGAGCCAGTCAAAGGCGATAGCCTGGGCAAAATTACAGCCGGAACCCCATTTGAAGAACTGCCGACTGACTGGCGCTGTCCCGTTTGCGGGGCCCGCACCGCTCGGTTTACAAACATCGGGCCAGCGGGCAGCCCTTCTGGCTTCAAGGAGAACCTGGGCTACGGATTTGGCGTGAACACGCTCACACCGGGTCAGAAGAATTTGCTGATTTTTGGTGGGCTGGCGATCGCCGTTCTGTTTTTCCTCAGCCTCTACGGCTTGCAGTAGGAAAAGTTTGGAGCCACATATAGCGACTCCGCTCTGGCGACTCCACTCGACAAGCCCGCTTCAGAGGTATTCCAGCCCCAAACTCCTCAGTGAAACTCCTATTCAACGTTAGCCAACGCGCACAGCGCCCAACAGTTCGATGAATCGACTTTTCCTCTCCTTCCGACGCATTTTCATTTTGCTGGCAGTCCTGATCCTGTCTACCGGATGCTCGCGGGGCTACCTGCCATCGATGAGCTTTAATCCCTGGCAGGTGGTCGAGTTGCCAACTACTGCGACGCTCTCAGACGTGGCGTTTGTTGGCAATTCGCCTCACGGTTGGCTAGTGGGCAAATCGGCAACGCTGCTGGAAACGCAGGACGGTGGAAAAACCTGGGAACTGCGATCGCTCGATCTGGGCGATGATCTGTCCTACAGCTTCACATCCGTCAGCTTTGCTGGAGAGGAAGGCTGGATTGCGGGGCAACCCTCGATCTTGCTGCACACGACCGATGGCGGCAAATCCTGGCTGCGGGTGCCGCTGAGCGCCCAGCTACCGGGTTCGCCAAACACGGTGAAAGCGCTCGGCCCCAATACCGCTGAAATGACCACTGATATCGGAGCCATCTACCAGACCAAGGATGGCGGACGCTCTTGGCAGGCAATGGTGCAGGAAGCAGTCGGCGTGGTTCGCAACATCTCTCGGTCGGACGATGGACGCTATGTGGCGGTTTCGGCCCGTGGAAACTTCTATTCCACCTGGGAGCCGGGTCAAGATGCTTGGCAGCCCCACAACCGCACTAGTTCCCGTCGCCTGCAAAATATGGGCTTTGCGAAGGATGGTCGGCTGTGGCTGCTGGCGCGGGGCGGGCTGGTACAGTTCAGCGATTCTGAAGATTACGAAGCCTGGGGAGAGCAGGTTGCACCAGAGTTTGCCACAAGCTGGGGCTTGCTTGATCTAGCCTATCGGACTCCTAACGAGATTTGGGTTGCGGGTGGCAGCGGCAACTTGCTTTACAGCAACGATGGTGGACAGACTTGGCAGAAGGATCGCGCGGTCGAAGATGTGCCTTCTAACTTCTATAGGATTGTGTTCGATTCACCCGATCGCGGCTTTATTCTTGGACAGGAAGGGACTCTGTTGCGCTACGATGCAGACACAGCCGCAAAAGCAAAGGCAGCTTGAGCTTAGAGAAATTTCACTTCGAGGATGAACAAGAGGTAGGTTCATAAGGTTGTGACTCTTCCCCTGCTCTCGTATGATGAAAGTTAGTATTTCGTTGTTTCTTTGGGAGGGATCTGAATGGCTGGTAGCACTGGAGAACGTCCATTTTCAGACATTGTTACAAGCATCCGGTACTGGGTAATTCACAGCATTACCATTCCGGCTTTGTTTATTGCTGGGTGGCTGTTTGTCAGCACGGGTTTGGCCTACGACGTGTTCGGTACGCCCCGTCCGAATGAATACTTCACACAAGAACGTCAGGAATTGCCCATTGTGCGAGATCGGTTCATGGCAAAAGAACAAATCCAAGAATTTTTGAAGTAGCAAGTGACGGCTTATTATGACGAGCAATAACCCGAATCAACCAGTTTCTTACCCCATTTTTACCGTTCGCTGGCTGGCGGTTCACACGCTAGCCGTGCCCTCAGTATTCTTCCTGGGGGCGATCGCCGCAATGCAGTTTATCCAGCGATAGGAGAGTATCATGGAGCGCACACCCAATCCAAACAATCAGCCTGTCGAGCTAAACCGCACCTCTTTGTACTTGGGTCTTTTGCTAGTCTTTACGCTCGGCATCCTTTTTTCTAGCTACTTCTTTAACTAGGGCGATCGCTTGTTAGCCGAAATGAGTCTTCATGCCTGCTAACAAGCTGTTCTAGTACTCAACTTTCAGATTTGATTTAGCTGTGTTTTTGGTCAGGTTAGGAGAGTTTCGGAGAGACATTATGTTGTCAAATGGCAGAATTCCGCTGTGGGTTGTCGGGACGATTGCGGGCCTTGGCGTGATTGCAATCGTGGGTCTGTTTTTCTATGGTGCCTATGCAGGCATTGGTTCTTCGATCTAGAAAAATCGACTGAGAAAAGTTGACGACAGTTGACGATTGAAGTACGCCCTGATTTAGCAGGTTTGCGCTCAGAATTTGTCTTAAATATTTGTCTTGAATCGTAGGCTCCAGTTGGCGGCATTGCTGCAACCCTGGAGCCTTTTTGTATAAAATCTCTGGTGTGAATCCAGTGTGGAACCTGACTGATTGCGATGTTGGATTTTGGATTAGCAATTTTGGATGGTTGGTTAACGTGAGTTCGATCGCTTGGAAGGCAGTAGGAGGGAGAGCAGACCAGCCTTTATCCTCTGGATCAAGGGCAGGTTTTGGGGGCTGGTCGGGATAGGCCGTCAATCCTGCCAATAGGTTCACGAGGAAGTTGAACACGCTACGGTGTTGCGAATGTTCAAGCCAACAAAAGTTCTTGAGTAGTCTTGACGGTTTCAAGCAAGGCCCGCTTGTGAAGCAAAATCTTGCCCATCAGCTTCACCAAGCGGTTTTTCATGTTCTTTTTGCTTTTGGCAATCAACTGCAACCCCGGCTCATACGACTCTTCGAACAGCAAAGGCAGATCGGGGCCGCAAGTTCTGAGCGGATTTTGGAGAAGCGTTTAGTTTGACGGGGGCGGCGGCAGCGCCACAGGCAGTTGCAGGCGTACCAAGTCATACTTGCCGGCTTCGGCTAGCAGCGTCATCTGCTCCGGTGGCAGGTTCAGGTCTTCGATTTTGTAGCCCAGCCCCACCAGCAGCATCGACGGCGGATCGCTTCGCTCTCTTGACTGGCGACGAATGTAGGCGATCGCCGTTTCCTGGCGCTGGGCAAAGAAAATCGGTCGATGTCCATAAAACACCAGACTCGGCTTGTGCAAGCCCGCCATCATGATTGGCTCGTCGGGGCGCTGCTGTGCCACAATTTCGGCGGCAAGCTGACGCAGGGGCAGTTGGCGATGAATGTCTAGAATATCCATCAGCGGAAACACAAACAGAAGCAGCGTCAGCGCCAGTGCCGCCAGGTTTACGCCCCACAGCCAGCGCCCCTGTCGTCGGATTAGCAGGGCGATCGCCCCCAGCAGCGCCAGCCCCCAGATCAGTGTGCCCACGATGGGCAGCCCCGACCGGGTGATGGCTTCCTCCAGCCCCCGCACGGCGTTGTCGCTATCCAGCCAGGGGGCGCTGTTGTAGCTGGCGATCGCCAATGCCGCCAGCAGCAGCAGATTTAGCCCGTTGCTCAGCGCCATGCCCCAGCCAGCGCGGGGTCGATGCAGCAGCAGATCACGCCAAAACAGCGCGACCAGAATGGCGATCGCCGGATAGAGCGGCAGCACATAGCTGGGCAACTTAGTGACGGCGATAGTGAAAAAGCCAAAAATCACCGCCGCCCAGATCAGCGCAAATAGCCCAAGCTGGGTGCGGCGGTCTTCTGCCTGCCAGCGGCCTCGTCGCCAAAACCGCAACCGGGCGATCGCCCCAGGCAAATGCGCGGAATAAGGCGCAAACCCCACCAGCAGCACAACAACGTAGAAATACCAGGGCGCACGGTGCTGGTTCACGACGCGGGTAAAGCGCTCGACGTTGTGATAGCCAAAGAAGGCGTTGATGAATTTCTCACCGTTGGCATAGGTGACGAGGAGATACCAGGGTAGGGCGATCGCCAAAAACACCAGCCCGCCCCGCACCGGGCGCATGTCCCTCAGCACAGTTCGCCCATTGCCCAGATACAGCAAAAACGCCGCCACCGTCGCCCCCGGCAGCACCACGCCCACCGGCCCCTTCGTCAGCACGCCCAGCCCACACAGCACAAAAAACGCCAGATACCAGCGCTCTTTTGCCCTCAGTGAATCTGGCGACGAGGCATAGCCCCAGAAAAACGCCAGCAGCGCCCCGCCGACGCAGGCGCTCAGCAGCATATCCGAAACACCCGTCCGCGCCCAGGCAATGGTTTGCAGATTCAGCGCCATCAGCCCAGAGCCGAGGAAGGCGGGGAACCAGTGGAACTTGGGGGATGGCGGGGATGGGGCGATCGCCGCTTCACCATCTTGCTCTGCCTTTGCGGACAAGCCGGGTCGAGAATAGCCAAACCGCAGCAGGGTGAAAAAGCCGAAGACCACCAGCGCCGAAGCGGATAGGGCAGAGGGCAGCCGGACGGCCCATTCGTTGACCCCAAGCGTTTTGTAGGCGATCGCCATCAGCCAGTAGATCAGCGGCGGCTTGTCGAAACGCGGCTTTTCATTAAAGTACGGCGTGATCCAGTCGCCCGTTTCCACCATTTGGCGCGTCGCTTCGGCAAACAGTGGCTCGGTTTCGTCCACTAGCCCAATGCTGCCCAGTTGCCAGAAGAAGCCCAACCCGCAGAGCAGCCCCAGCCACGCCGCCACCAGCCCCCATTTCAGCGTCGGGCGTTTGTCGAGGTGCTGGAGCCAGGGGCGGAGGTGGGGGAACGCGAACGAGGTCATGGGTCAGCGCCGGCGGGGGAGAGGTGGAAAAATTACCGTTCCCATCATCGCATCATCGTCCTCTTTGCCACATCCTCAATCCGTTGTATGGGCTGTAAGACACGGGTTCCTGCATCCAACCAAACCCCAAAGGTGGGGCAATCCCTACTCGGATGCGGCTGGAAGGGGGGGATGACGCGGGCGCTACACTGGAGAAAGCGAATCTGTAGGCCCGATGACCCATTTTCAACCGCAATCCTCCGACCCGACTACGGCCGACTACGAGGCTCCGGCGCTCGACCCGCAGGCTCCGGTAAGTTTGCCCGATCCGGATCGCAACCTGCCCGTGCCGCGCCAGAGCCACATCATCAGCACGATTCTGACTCCGGCGCTGCGGCTATGGCTGCGATCGCAGGTCGAACACGTAGACGACCTAAATTTGTTGATAGAGGGGGGCGATCGCCAGTTGCTAACGGGTCTGATTCCCCGCGTCACGATTTCGGCGCGAAACGTGGTCTATCGCGGGCTATACCTGGAGCGCATCACGCTGGTCGGTCGCGGCATCAAGGTCAACTTTCGGCAAATCTTGCGGGGTAAGCCGCTTCAGCTAGAGCGAGCCGTCCCGGTGCAGGCAGAGGTGCGCCTGTCGCAGCAAGACCTGAACGACTCGCTCCAGGGGCCGCTGCTGGCGGGCGTGGTGAACGATCTGCTGCTGAATCTGCTGAAGGCGGGAGCCGCACCAGATTTGGTGACACCCGATGGAAAAACGCCGATTTTGCTGGATGATTTTCGCGCCAAAATTGCCCCAGGACTGTTGACGCTGGGTGCGGCGCTGGTGTCGAGCAATCAGGGCAGTCCGGTTCCCTTCATCATCCGCACCGGACTCCGCACCACGAACGGGCAGCAACTTCATCTGGTGAATCCGGAGTGGCTGCCTACGCCCAAGGCAAAGCGCGGACTGGCGCTGCACGATCTGGACGGGTTTCCGCTGGAGTTGGGCAGCGACGTGGAAATTCAAGACCTAGAGTTGGGCGATCGCCACTTGGTCTGTCGCGGCAAGATCAACGTTTTGCCTGAATAGTTTTGCCCGAATAGTTTTGCTCGAATAATGCCCAACCGCATAGCGGCAGGTTAGCCGGAGAGATTCTGCTCGGTCTGCTGGTCTTTCATGTAGCCCAATAGCCAGTTGGCGATCGTGGCGCGGCGCGTTTTGCGGGGCACGAGTTCACCCACCTTATAGCCGCCAAAGCCGAGTCGCTCTTTCAAAAGCTGCTTGTTTTCGGGCGCGATGGAGCGGGTCAGCTTGACGGTAGCCGGGCGGCTGTCGATAAAGTCGGGCGGCTCTGGATAGGCGCTGCGCCAGTCTTCGGATACGGCGGCGGTGTCCCAGGAGCCGTCTTCGCGCTGGCGATAGCCTAGGCACTGCCACACCAGTCGATTGGCAGTGGCATCGTCGAGGGTGTCGTTGAGGATGGCCCACACGGTTTCGACCGTGAGGGGCGGTAGATTCGTGGCACTCATGGCGAATTGCGTCTGTCGGTGCAGTCGGTCTGCGAAATATGCAAAAATCATGACACGCAGTGAAGCGCATTGCAGCGTTTCGCCGATTGGGATAGAGGGGCGATCGCCTAGTGTCCCTCGAGCTTTGTCTCTTCAGATTTCTTCCGAGGTATCCCGTGGAATTCATCAACGGTCCCTACCAGATTCCGCCGCCCAAGGGGTGGTCGCCACCCGTGGAGCCTGTTCCCCCCACCCAGGCATCCGCACACCAGACCTCTGCGAATCTGCCGCTTTACCCAATCGAATATCGACCCATTTCGCCGCCGATCGGGTCAACCCCCGCAAACCTGCCGATTCAGCCGCCAATTGGATCGCGTCCTGTAAACTTGCCGATTCAGCCGCCAATTGGATCGACTCCTGCGAATTTACCAATTCAGCCGCCGATCGGGTCAAGTCCGGTGAGTGCAACGATTCAGCCGCCGATCGGATCGCGTCCCACAGAGTTGCCAATCGTACCGCCGATCGGGTCGCGTCCGGTGGGCGAAGTGATTCAGCCGCCGATTGGATCGCGTCCTGTAAACTTGCCGATTCAGCCGCCGATCGGGTCAAGTCCGGTGAGTACAACGATTCAGCCGCCGATTGGGTCAACTCCTGCAAATTTACCAATTCAGCCGCCGATTGGATCACGCCCGGTGGGCGCAACTGTGCCGCCGCCGATTGGCTCGACTCCCGCGAATTTACCAATTCAGCCGCCGATTGGGTCGCGTCCAGTGGATTTGCCCATTGCACCCCCTATTGGGTCACGCCCGGTCGGTTCAACGATTCAGCCGCCGATTGGCTCGACTCCTGCGAACTTGCCAATTCAGCCCCCGATTGGGTCGCGCCCGATGGATTTGCCCATTGCACCCCCCATTGGGTCGCGTCCAGTGGATTCTTACATAACACCGCCGATCGGGTCGCGCCCGGTCGGGTCGCCTGTGTCGCCGCCGATAGGAGCTTCGCCAGTGGACTATCACCGGCCGCCCTCGGTGGGGGCGTATCCGTCGGATTATGCGATCGCCCCCCCAGTTGGAGCGCACGGGGCCCAGCCTGCGGGAATGTCTGTGCGTCCCCCAGTCGGTGCTACGCCTGCGGAATACGCGGTTGCGCCGCCGATTGGCTCACGTCCGCCGCAGCCGCACCTGCCGCCGCCGGTAGGCGCATACCCATCGGATTACAGCATTGCGCCGCCAGTGGGTTCCCAGCCGCTACCCCACGCAGTGCCGCCGCCGGTGGGGGGTGGCTCGACCGAAAAGGTGCTGCCACCGCCGATTAGCTGGGTGCCGCCGACCCATGCTGCGGGACAGGTCATACCGCCGCCTGTAGGGGGGCCGCCCAAGGATGAAACCCTAGGCTATTGGCAGTCCTACGGAGCGAAGCAGGATTGATGAACGCTGTGATTTCGGTGGATCTGCCGCAAAATTCCTACGAGGTGGCGATCGCCCCTGGTAGTGTGTCGCAATTGGGAACCTGGCTTCAGCCGTTGGGACTGGGGCGCAAGCTGATGCTGGTGTCGAACCCGATGATTTTTCGGCGCTATGGCGAAGGGGCGATCGCCTCGCTGGAGGCGGCAGGCTTCGACGTGTGCCACGCGCTAATTCCGGCGGGCGAGCGCTACAAGACGCTGGGTTCGATTCAAAAGCTGTATGACGCAGCGCTGGCCCATCGGCTAGAGCGATCGTCGGCAATTGTGGCGCTGGGTGGCGGCGTGGTAGGCGACATGGCGGGTTTTGCGGCGGCCACCTGGCTGCGGGGCATCCGGTTTGTGCAAGTGCCAACCTCGCTGCTGGCGATGGTGGATGCGTCCATTGGCGGCAAAACGGGGGTAAACCATCCCCACGGCAAGAACCTGATCGGCGCGTTTCACCAGCCGCGCCTGGTGCTGATCGACCCGGAGGTGCTGGCGACGCTGCCGCCCCGCGAGTTTCGCGCGGGCATGGCGGAGGTGATCAAGTACGGCGTAATCTGGGATGCCGACCTGTTTCAACAGCTAGAGCAGGCCAAGCGGCTGGATCAGCAGCGCTATGTCTCGCCAGAACTCATGCAGACGATCTTGACGCGATCCTGCCAGGCAAAGGCGCACGTCGTTAGCAAGGACGAAAAGGAGGCGGGCCTGCGGGCAATTCTCAACTACGGGCACACGATTGGGCACGCAGTGGAAAGCCTGACGGGTTACAAATTGGTGAATCACGGCGAGGCGGTGGGCATTGGCATGGTGGCGGCAGGGGCGATCGCCCTCCAACTGAACCTATGGGATGCAGACTCTAACCGTCGCCAAACCGCGCTGATTCAAAAAGCAGGTCTGCCCACGCGCCTGCCCGCCGGACTCGACCTAGAAGACATCATCGCTGCCCTGCAAACCGACAAGAAGGTGAAGGCGGGTCAGGTGCGGTTTATCCTGCCGACGCAAATCGGCGCGGTGATTGAGACTGACCAGGCTACGCCAGCGGTGATTCGCAAGGTGCTGCTGGCAATGGCTGAAGCGTAAGCGTGAAAGAGGCTCAGACAGGCTTTACTTAACTACCCTGGGTATAAAGGCTCTCTTGAAGAGACGTAATTGCGGGGCAACTTGTGGGGCAATCGCTGCACAGGCTCATCCATGCAGCGACGAAGTGCAGCTAGAGTGCATCTAGTGAGTTCTAGTGAGTTCTAGTGAGTTCTAGCAACGAAGTCTAGCAAATTCGCCAAACCTGCTATGCCGTGTAGCTGTAGCTGCCCAGCAGAGAAGCAAGCACCGCATGGAAAGACTCGGAGGCATTGCGGATGTCGTCTCGACTGGCGAAATGATCAAACCGATGCAGCACCCTGTCCCCTTCCACCAGCAGCAGCGTGGGCAGCGTCGTCAGCCGATAGGTATTTGCCAGCTTAAAGTTTTCGTCGGCGTTGATCGTTACCAGCTTGATCTGTCCCCTCCATTCTGCCTGAAGCTGATTCAGCATCGGGTTCATGAGCCGACATAGCCCACACCAAGGGGCCCAGAAGTTGATCAGAACTGGGGTCGAAGATTCCAAAACTTCTTTCGAGAAATTGCTTTCGTTAACAGAGAGTAGCATAGGAGTTTTTAAGAAGAAAAGTTGAAAACCAGTAGGGGATCAATCGGGGATCATGCTATTACCCTAGATTACCTGCTGCTTGGATGAGTAGCGGGTGGGCAAACCAGAATAACAATACAAAAATCGCCACGCCGACATAGGCGGGACGAAGAAACTCTTTGAATTCGAGCGTTTGACGACCATCGAGAATTGCCAAAAAGGGAATGACCGATGTGCGGGCTTTGACCGCTGAAAACGCTTCGCCGTAGCGCTGGGTCAGGCGGCGATCGCCATGCCACACGCCAAACAGGTGATGTAAAATCAGCCCCGCAGACGTGACTAGCATAAAGGTCGTCCCCAGCCACAGCGTGTGGGCAATGCACCAGATCACCTGTCCTACCATCTGCGGATGGCGGGTAATGCGAATAATGCCCGTTTCATAGAGATGAACTTGAGGTTTTTGAATAGCCGCAATTTCTAGGAGATTAAACGTAGCCGGATAGAGAAACAGAAACGAAATAGCCGACAGCACCCACACCAACGGTTCCACTCCTGGCACACCCTGCACATTCCACAATCGCAGCCCGTCATAGCGATGCTGAACAAAGTAGACGATGAGCAACGTGGCTAGGGGGAGGCTGACTAGCGCAAAAATGACGCGATAGGGACGTGCCCCGATGCGTTTTTCGGCATAAGGACGCAGGGCTGCAAGACCACTATGGGCGATCGCAAACCCGATCAAAAGCCCAAACATTACAAAATGGCTGGAGGTAAGCCAGTCGTCACGCATGAGATCAGGAGCCAAGTCGGGAGCTTAAGGGGGTACAGTGGCAGCGGTTACGGAGGCAAGTCCGTCAAGCGGGCGAACCGGGCAGCATAATCCTGGTCTGTAAGATCAGCATCAAAACCAGTCAGATTTTGAGCCAACCACAGCAGGGATCAAAACTCCCTTCGTGTTACAGGATACAGGTTCCTGCATATTCAGCCAATGCTAATTTCGCCAAAATGGGAAGATTCTTGATCCCAAATTGATCCTAAAGTTATATTCCGACAGAAAACGCAGAATTGCGGCTTCCAGCCCGCAACTCATTTTTGACTCATTTTTTGAGTAAACCGACTTGTTTCCCTTCTAGAGAGCATCCATTGATTCGGCAATCGTGTCGATTCTCCTACCTCCTGATACTTTAGGAAGAGAGTGAACAGCCGATGCGATGAGTATTGCAGGGAATCTTACGGTCTATTTAGCAGTCTATTCAGCAGGGGCGATCGCCCCCGCAGCGCCAGAGGCAGCAGGCACCTTTGCCAAAACGAGTCTGGATTGGCAGGTGCAGCGATCGCTCCGGCAGGTGGGCGAGTGGATTGAGTGGGTGCTGTTTGGTGAAAGCCCGAACCGCCCCAATTTTTCAGGCTGGATACCGCCAGAGTGGGTTTTGCAGGCGCTGTTCTGGGTGATTGTGGGGCTGCTGGGGATTTGGGCTGCATGGTGGCTTGTGCAGTGGCTTCGGCCTTATTGGGAGGCATTTCAGCGGCAGCAGGGCCGGGCGATCGCCCCCCGTGCCCCCCAGCCCCAGCGCCGGAACTCAGCACTGCGGAATGGCTGGCGCGGTCACAGGCGGCCCAGCGCCAAGGCGACTATCGAGAAGCTTGCCGAGCGCTGTATCATGCCGCGCTGCATCGACTGAGCGATCGCCACCAGATTTCGCCCCTGCCCAGCCGCACCGATGGCGAATATCTCAACTTGCTGAATGCGCTGCCCAATGCTCAGCCCTATGCAGTGCTGATTCGCACCCACGAGCGGCTCTGTTTCAGCCCGACTCCGGTGTCAGCAGCAGCCTTCGAGCAGTGTGAGCGGGCCTACCGGGAAATTTCCGCTTCCCAGTAGCAATCTTGCGAAATCTTGCGGAAACCTTGCGGAAATTTTGCCATGAAGCTGAACCGTCGCGCTTGGATTGCTCTATCAGTTGCACTGGCGATGCTGGTGGTCTTGAGTGCGATCGCTGCTCCCAGCACCCGCCTGCGAACCGGATCGACCTACGGACGTGCCCCCGACGGCTACGGAGCCTGGTTTGCCTATATGCAGGCGCAGGGAACCCCCGTGCAGCGGTGGCAGCGCCCCTTTGAGGACTTATTGGAGCCGCCCGATTCCAGCCTGCCCGAAGCCATGCCCATTTCAGCCCATGCTCAGAGTCTGGGGAGCGGCGCTAGCAATCCTCCGGCCCCTGGCTCCGAGGAAAATCCGGGGGCAGGCTCCTCCCTCGACAACCGGCCAGCGGAGCCGATGACGCTGGTGGGCATTGCGCCGCTCGTGGAGCAATGGTTGCGCCCCGACGAGGACTGGCTGCGGCGGGGCAACGTGCTGGTGCTGGTGGGCGTGCGGTCGCCCGTCACAGGCGCACCCTTTCGCTCGGTCTTGCCCACCCCCCAAGGCGACGTGACCGTGGAAACCACCCGCCGCCAAGCCCCGTTGCCCAAATTCAACGCCCAACTGAGCGATCAGTTTGGGCTGCTTGCCTGGGAACAAGCCGTGGGTGCAGGCAAAGTGATCCGCGTTGCCACGTCCTACCTCGCCGCCAATGCCTATCAGGACGAGCCGGGAAACTTCCCGTTTCTCGCCAATTTGGTGACAGAGCCGGGGCATCCCGTCTGGGTAGATGAATATATCCACGGCTATCGTGACCCCCAAAGAGAGGCTGCAAGCGGGCGATCGCCCCAATCCGTCTGGGCATACCTGAGCCGCACGCCGATTGCGCTGCTGGCCGTGCAAGCGCTGGTGCTGCTGGCGCTGGCGGTGTGGGCTGGCAATCGCCGCATGGGGAAGCCGCTGCCCGACCCACCGCCCAAAGTTGACAACAGCGAAGCCTATATCCAGGCCCTCGGTACGGTTCTCCGCAAAGCCGAATCGACCGAATTTGTTGTGGATACGCTCAGCAAAGCCGAGCAGATTCACCTCCAGCGATCGCTCGGTCTGGGCAGCACCCCGGCCGACCTGCTCACCCTCTCCCGCGCTTGGGAACAGCATACGGGCCGTCCCGCCGCCGAACTCCGCCGCTTGCTGAACCCAGAGCGAAAGAAACGACTGGGCGATCGCGCTTTGCTGGACTGGGTGAGTCGGGTACAGCAGTTGAGAGGTACAGCTGTTGAGAGAAGAGTAACAGAGTGACGCGGACAGCGGGTGAGGAGATGATAGGAGGATGAGAGGAAGAGAGTAGAATTCAGATGCCCTGCTTGTCCAAGTCTCCTGCAAAGCGTCCTTCCAAAGCCCTTACCCCAGCACCCCACGCTCTATGCCCAATCCTTTCCAAGCCCTGGCCCAGGCGCTCGATCGCGTCGTTGTTGGACAATCTGCCCTGTCGCAGCAATTGCTAGTGGCACTGCTGTGTGGCGGTCACGTCATCCTGGAAGGCGTACCAGGAACGGGCAAAACGCTGATGGTGAAGGTACTGGCGCGGCTGGTGCAGGGCGACTTTCGGCGGATTCAGCTCACACCCGACATTCTGCCATCGGATATTTTAGGCACGAATATTTTTGACCTGAATACCCGCAGCTTTAGCCTCAAAAAAGGGCCGATTTTTACACAAATCCTGCTGGCAGACGAAATTAACCGCACGCCGCCTAAAACCCAGGCCGCGCTGCTGGAGGCAATGGAAGAACAGCAGGTCACGCTGGATGGTGAAAGTTTGCTGCTGCCGGATTTGTTTTGGGTGATCGCCACACAGAATCCCCTGGAGTTTGAGGGGACTTATCCACTGCCCGAAGCTCAGCTTGATCGCTTTTTGTTCAAGCTAGTGGTGGACTATCCCGATCCCAAAGCTGAGCGGCAAATGCTGGTGAATGCTCAGGCAGGATTGCAAAATCGGCGGCTCGACCTGAGCCGAATCAAGCCCATCATGTCGGTTGAGCAAGTGCTGCAAGCCCGTCAGCAGGTGCGAGCTGTGCAAATGACCGATGCTCTGGTCGATTATCTGTTGGCGTTGGTGCAGCGCAGCCGACAGCATCCCGACCTGTCCCTGGGCGCATCGCCCCGTTCGGCGGTGGCGTGGCTGCAAGCCAGCAAAGCCAGGGCCTGGCTGGAGGGGCGCGATTTCGTTACCCCAGACGACGTGAAGGCGATCGCCCGTCCGCTCCTCCGCCATCGCCTCATCCTCCGCCCCGAAGCCCAGCTTGACGGGCAGCAGGTGGATGAGGTGATTACCTCGCTGTTGGGTCAGGTGGCGGTTCCCCGATAAGCAGAGAAAGAAGGGAAGAGAGATTAGGTCGCTAGCCCTTTGCCCATTTCAATGCAGGCTGTGTCTGCTGCCAGCCGACCAGTTCCACCAGCGCCATTCGGGAATCCAGGATGTGGGATCAGGCATCAGCAAAACGCGACACAGGGACTCCTCCAGGAATGCATTTTTCATGCTGCATCTCATGCTGCATCTCATGCTGCATCTCATGCCGCGTCTTATTCGCCATCTCTGCTCTATCCTCTGTTCTATAGCGTCATCGGCGCAATCGGTGCAATATCCGGGTCGTATCCACCCACCTGATTCGTTCGCAGCACCCATACCGATGCACCATGTTTCAGAAACGCATGGGCGATCGCATCACTGGCTTTGCGCGGCAGAATGGTTCGCCAACTGCCCAACCCCATCCGCAGGTTCCGCAAGGGATAGTCTTCCAGCGTGCTGCCCAGATTGTACTCACTGCGTTCCCAGTCGCGTCGCGGACTCCCAAAGGATTGTAGTTTGCCTTCCAAGTCCTTACCCAACGCTCGAAGCTGCTGAAACTGCCGCGCCTGTTCCGGCTCTTGCAGCAGCAATTCCAGAATCCGGGGATTCTCGCGCAGGGTGCGTTCGGTACCACGAATGCTGGCAAATAGCGCCTGGTTAGAATCTTGAGAACAGTTGTAGGCCGCATTCACATAGGTTCCACCAGTGCCGTCGCCAATGCGATAGCGGGCCGTCATCACCTGCAACTGTCGCTCTAGCAAGTCTAGCGGCGAAACCAGAACATTGCCGATTTTGTAGGGGTCGGTGTAGGCGGGCAGCTTGATCAGTAGATCGCAGATCGGGCGGGTGCCCAGCCAGCCAAACTGGCGATCGCCCATGTAGCGCGACCAGTGCAGCGTACCCGCCACCAGCCCGTCGGTGTTTTGCGTATAAACCTGGTAATAGCAGATATCGAACTGGCGCTCGTCTGCCAGGGGTTCGTGAATCACAGTTGCCACACCATAGGCAAAATGCCCGAAGAAAATCGGCGTGGCCGCGGCGGGTTCCTTTTTCTCGCCGCCGATGCCGCCGTAGGTGTGCAGCACCAGCGCCTCGTCGCCCACGCGCCATTCGTCGATCGCCGCCTGGATTGCCGCATCCGACCCGTTGGACAGGCCGCTGCACAGCACCGACGCAATCTTGCCTTTTTGCGCCGCAATGTCCGCCCAGGCCTGCTTGCGGATGTAGCGGTAGGCCGCCTTGCCGCCAAATAGCACCGATTCGGGTTGCAGGCGGAACAGGGCACGGGGGGCGATCGCCTGCACCACAAACGCGCCCGCCGCGTCCTTCGCGCCATACACATACCAGCCCGTCTCGTTGTAGGGCGATTTTTCCAGGTCGCGGGTGGTCGAGGGATAGCTGCCATAGGCCTTGGCCAGCATCACCTCCGGCAGCCGCATCGTTTCCAGCTTGCCGCTAAACTGCCGCGTCGCCCGGTCAAAATGCGTCACCACAAACTGGTCGCTGCCCGCCACCGGCCGCTCAAACCGCACCAGCGCGTAGAACCGTCCCGTAATTTGCACGGGCGTATCGGCAACTAGCAGCACGTCGCCCTGCACCACCACAGGCGGTTCTAGCCGCACAATCAGATCATCCACCGGATGCCCCGCTGCCAGCGACTCTAGCGCGTTCACTCCGCGCCAGTGGTTGAGCCGATCGGGATGCACCATGCCGCCGTAGCGACTGCTGAATTCTGCCTCGGCGCTAAAGTGGACATCCTTCACGACCGAGTTCATGCTCTTTTGCACGTTGGGGTAGTCCACCCAGCGCAACCGCACCCGCTCTCCCACCAAGTAGCGGTAGCCTTCTGGGGCGTGGTGAACCTCCAGCCAGGTTCCCTGGACGTGCGATCGCTCTTCTGGCTTGGGCAAAATGAGCCGTCCCATCCACTCACCGATGGGGCGATACCACTGGGGGTCAACGGTTTGGGCGATTGGGTAATAATCAGGTCGGTTGAACGCGGCTGCCTGGTACAGGGCATAATTGCTGGGCGTTTGGGGAATCCTGTCGCCGGCCCGCAGCGCCTCCCCCCGCAAAATTTGCAGAATCGTCTCGATGGTCTGCTGCAAATGGGTGCGGCCGTCAGGCAGCGTTGCCTGGGGGTCCATATAGCCGCCAGGAACCTGATGCCCCACCGGCCCAGCCGAGAGAACGGTGACTTTGCCCTTGCGCTTGCCCCGATTCCAGTAGGACAGCGGGAACAGCTTCCAGCGGCCGGGAAAGATCATGGGGCCGACCCGCTCCACCACATCCTTATCGCCGACGATGTGATAAAGATGCTCCAGCACCAGCACGTTGTTGTTGGCGCTCATTACGCCGCCCAGAGAAATCACGTCGATGGGGGCATTGGTAGACCGCTTCAGGTAGGGTGCAGCCGCCACAGACATTTCACCGCCGCCGCTATAGCCCAGCAGCGTAATCGGCACGCGGCTGCCGGGCCGATAGCCCCGCCGCACCAGCCCGTCGAAAATCACCTGGGCAATGCCCTGATTGTAGATTGGGCCATAGCGCTTATCGGACGACACCGCCACGATCAGCACGTTTCGCAGATTGACCAACATCCCCAACAGCGCCGCTGGGTTGTTCCACCGCATCTTGTCTGCCAGTCGCCACAAAAACGCCAGCGGACGGTCTTCATACAGCGGACGATTCAGCACCGAATACAGCATCAGTCCCTCGACCAGTTCTATCCCTCTGGGCAGAGCGGGCTTGAGGGCATTCAAAAAGTCTTCGATATCGGGGGTATATTCTTCGCCCGACTGGGCAATGCCGTCCAAATACACCAGGTAATGATTGATTTGCGGAAAATAGGGGTCAGGGCGATATTGCTCTGCAACGCCGGGGCGATCGCCCGCCTGCAACCCCTCCGACCCCGTTTGAGCCGTTTCGTAGAACGACGACTTAACCGCCGTCGTGTCTAGGTCGTCGCCATACCAGCCTGCCCACCAGCCCAGCGACTCCAGCGGCGCGATGATCCCTGCGAACACCGTCGCTACGACACCAATCCAGGCTAAATCAAACGTCAGGCGAAACGGGGTCGGCAGGCCGTCATACCAGCCAAACAGCCCATCCCGCACTGGGCGCATCAGCACAAAAATCAGCCAGAAGGCGATCGCCAGCGCCAGCAGCCCCAGCACCACCTTTACCGCCTGAGGAACGCCGCGTGTTTGATAGTCAAGCTGCAACACGGGGTCATCGGCTTCTGGCACGTCCAGCGGACGCAGCGAATAGCCAGAAGACGGCCGCTCCAGCACCGCCTGAGACACGCTGCGAGCCGCCTCTGGATGCGATCGTCCCGCAGCCGCCACCAACTGACGCATCTCCGGCAGAGCCACATCCGACGCGGGGATAATTGGCTCTGCGGGGCGGGCCCCAGACAAAACGCGCTCCCGCAGTTCACGAGAGTCTTTGGCCAATTCGACCCCCGCCACGCGATCGGCCAGACGGCGACCAAACTCGGCAATCGGCTGGGCGATCGTGCCTTCCAAAAGCTGCTTTACGACCCAGCCCAGCAGCACATAGGTCAGGGCTTCGCTGGCGCTGAGCCGGGCCACCACCGCAAACCCCACCAACATCGACAGCAAGTTCCACACCGACAGTAAATTCTGAATCGGGTAGCCCAGGTAGGGCAGCGCTCCTAGAAATCCAAACAGCAGCGGCGCATAGCCCAGTCCCAGCACTGTCACCAGCGTTGAAAAGGGCACTCGCACAAACCCCGGCAGCAGCCCAATTAGCCAAGTGCTAAGGGCAAGAAACAGAAACCCAAAGGCAAACAGGATGGCATTTAGCAGCAGGCTAAAGACAAAGCGGCTGGGCTTGACGCGATTGACAAATAGAATGATGCTCTGCCCTACTCCCAGCGATAGCCCTGCCAGCAGCACGATGAGCAGCGCCAGCCAGAAGCCGCCGGGCAGCGCCACAACCCGCCGAAATGCATCGAATTGTAGCGAAAAAGCCCCGCCGATTAGCTCAGCCGCCTGGTTCCACGCTGTCTCAGCCATGATTTCACTCCTGAATGGCGCAATGGGCGATTCTGCCGACCGCTAAGCCGTTGCTGCGATGATAGACCGCGCCGCGCAAATTCAAAAGTTAAATTGCCATAAAAAATTGCCGCAAAGCAAATTCAGGCAAGCGCTCAGGCCGAAACTGATCCTTCGGCAAGGCTATTGCAGCAGTGCAGTAGCCGCTATTCCACTAGCCGCTATTCCACCAGATGGTGATCCATCACGTAGCGGACGAGTTCGGCGCGGTTGCTGGTGTTGGTCTTGCGGAGGAGGCTGCTGACGTATTTTTCGACCGTGCGGGGGCTGAGGTGAAGGCGATCGCCAATTTGCGAATTCGACAGACCATCCGCCAGCAGCGACAGCACCCCCTGTTCTCGCAGCGTTAGACCCAGATCGCTCTCTGGTTCCGCAGCGGAAGGCTCCTCGGCTGACCGATGCGGGCTGGATTCCGCCGCCTCCGATGCGCGGATCTGTCGTCGCCATTCGGTCTGGATCAGCTGCGATCGCTCCAGCAAATTTCGCACCACCGCCCCCAGTTCCTTCAGGTCAAACGGCTTCGGCAAATAGGCATCACACCCAAGCTGATAGCCCCGAATGCGCTCCTCTGTGCGGCTCAGCGCCGTCAAAAAAATCACGGGCAAGAGCCGGAGCGCGGGCTGCGATCGCACCTGGCGCACCAGCTCAAACCCATCCATGCGGGGCATGGCCACGTCAGTCACGATCAAATGCGGCTGCACTTGATCGACCAGGGCCAGGGCCTGCTCACCGTTTTCCGCCATCACCACCAGATAGCCAGACAACTCTAAATAGTCGCCAATCGAAAGCCGGGTGCCCAGATCATCATCCACCACCAGAATCGTCAGAGGCATTGCGGAGAGCCTGAGTTCAGAACCATTGAGTTAATACAATAAATACAATAATTTTCACTCACCTAAGCCAAAACTATCGGAATTCGTCAATCATTCCTAACTGAGAAGCCAAAGACGACAACTGCCTGTCTCCTGCTCTCTCAATCTGCCCATTGCTAAATCTAGATACCTTTGCTGACTGAGTTTTTGCTTACTGAGTGCTTGTTTAGCTCGACTTTAGCTTGACTTTACTAGCTTGACTTTACTTTAAGTAGTGCAGACTTTGAGCAGTGCAGCGCCCTCCCACCTTTGTTCTGGCAAACGCTGGAACTAGGCTAAAGGCTACGTCTTTGACCGTAGGGGTTTTGAGACTATGGGGACTTTGAGACTGTGGGGGCTGTTTGACGGAGCATTTGTGGCGTAGCCCAGCAATATGAAACTTTCAGAACGGAACTCTTAGAGCATAACAGCGGTCTTTCTGGAGCAGAGTTGGTCAGGGCAATCAACAATCCGCCGCCACTAGGAACCCACTTTCCAAAGCTAACCTTTCCAAAGCTAACCTTTCCAAAGCTAACCTGGGATTAACCTGAAGGACTGCGAGACAAGACAGAACAGACAGCTACAGCATTTTCTTGCAGGGTGAGGCACGCACAGTCATGACAAGGCAACCGCTTCTTGACTATCCACCGACCTCACTAGTGCTATGTCACAGCTAGGACTTAGGTTGGTAGTCAGCGCTTTAGCGCTGAAGCGCTGACTACAAGCCGAGGCATCACCCTAAAACTAAACCGTGACACTGCACTAGCTTCAAAAACGCTGTATGCGGACAGGTTATAGAGGGAAGCAAGCCAGCAGGAACCTGACACACGAAAAACTGACACACGAAAAACTGACACACGAAAAACTGACACAAGTGAAACTATATCTTGATCATCAGCCATCCAGAATAAAGACGACTGCTGATATCATAACTTTGTCAAGATTTGTAAGTTTTCTTCAAACTACCCCGTTCAAATCTAGCGGCTCTGAGCCGTCCTGAGCAACGGATTGGGTTAGCGCTTTGAGATAGCGGCTCCAAGTTAGCGATTGTGGTGTAGGAGATTGCAGGCGTGCAAAACGGATTTGTTGGAACTGCGGATACCTCAGTGCCACGCGGCTCGCATGATCCCATTCGAGTTGGCGTGATCGGCGTTGGCAATATGGGCCAGCATCACACCCGCGTCCTCAGCTTGCTCAAGGACGTAGAACTGGTGGGCATTTCTGATGTCAACGTTGAGCGGGGGCTGGATACGGCAAGCAAGTATCGGGTTCGGTTCTTTGAAGACTATCGCGAACTGCTCAAATGCGTAGATGCCGTCTGTGTAGCAGTTCCCACCCGGCTGCACTACTCTGTGGGGCTGACCTGTCTCCAGGGGGGGGTGCATGTGCTGATTGAAAAGCCAATTGCCGCCAGCATTGCCGAGGCAGAGCTATTGGTCAACGCGGCGGCCGAGGCTAACTGCATCTTGCAGGTGGGGCATATTGAACGGTTTAACCCGGCGTTTCAGGAACTCAGCAAGGTGCTGAAAACAGAAGAACTGCTGGCGCTGGAGGCTCACCGCATGAGTCCCTATTCCCAGCGAGCAAACGATGTGTCGGTGGTGCTGGATCTGATGATCCACGATATCGACCTGCTGCTGGAACTGGCCGCTGCACCGGTCACACGATTGACCGCCAGCGGCAGCCGCGCGTCGGATTCTGGCTATCTGGACTATGTGACGGCGACGCTGGGCTTTGCCAACGGCATTGTGGCCACGCTGACTGCTAGCAAGGTCACCCACCGCAAGATTCGCCGCATCGCCGCCCACTGCAAAAATTCCCTGACGGAAGCCGATTTTCTGAACAATGAAATTCTGATCCATCGGCAGACGACGGCCAACTATCGAACCGACTACGGGCAGGTGCTTTACCGTCAGGATGGGCTGATCGAGAAAGTGTACACCAGCAACATCGAGCCGCTGCACGCCGAGCTAGAGCATTTTGTGCAGTGTGTGCGCGGTGGCAAACAGCCTTCGGTAGGCGGCGAACAGGCCCTCAAGGCATTGCGGCTGGCTAGTCGCATTGAGCAGATGGCGCTGGATGGGCAGGTGTGGCAGCCGGATGATCTGAGCAGCGTGCAGTCGGAGGTGTCGGCGATCGCCCTCTAGCCCCTTCTGGCCTCTTTTAGCCTCTGGTCGTCGCAGGTGGCTTCAGGCGCTACCTTGGGCTGGGCAAGTCTTCTGACGAACCTGGCGCTGATCACGAATCAGGCGACAAATTCAGGCAACCAATCAGGGTCGGATCTTTGGGATTTATCGACAGGCTCCCCACTCTTTACTATGGAAAGGTAAGTTGTTTTGAGTGCGAGAGGCTATGGGGCTTGCTCAGCAGCGGCTTGTGCAGCAGGTAGCGCGGGCTTTTCCGGATGGGCTGTTTTATAAAGAAACCACCGAGCGCGTGGTGGCGCTGACCATTGACGATGTGCCCACGCCCGGTGAACCAGAGGATGAGTCTACCCAAAAGATTTTGGAGGCGATCGCCGAACACAATCGCCAGATTGAAGATCCAGACCGTCATGTACGGGCCACATTCTTCATCATCACCAGCCACCTCAGCCCCGAAAGCACCATCATTCCTCGCATTCGCGCCTACGGGCACGAAGTCGCCAACCACGGCATCGTAGACGACACAACCGCCCTCCAGCACCCCGAACTGTTTGCCCTGCAAATGCGTGAAGCCCACAACCGCATCTGCAAAGACTGCAATCAACCCATCCGCTGGTATCGCCCAGGTCGCGGGCTATATGCCAAGAGCATGGTGCCCAAGCTGCAAGCCATGCCCGGTTACGAACCCCGGTTTGCCCTGGCCTCCATGATTCCGGTAGACACCTTCAAGCCAACGGACAACGCCCTATTTAGCGCCTGGTATGTGTCGCGCTTCGTGTTTCCCGGCGCTATCTTGGTGATGCACGGCGGCTCTGCCGAGCGCTCCGAAAAAACCGCCGCCGCCATTCCCCTGCTGCTCGACTACTTGCAGCGTAAAGACTATCGCGTGGTCACGCTATCCGAACTTTGGGATAACTATTAGGCTGTGGAATGGGTAGGCTGTGGAATTAGGCCTTGGAAATCTAAAATCCAAAATCGCAAAGCCAAAATCAAGAATCGACCTAAACCCTGCGATTGGCTTCCATTGCTCCTGCCCTTTGCATTGCACTCCCAAACCTGTCATGATCAGCCTATGCTGATTTACATTTTTTCATGTTTGCTGGCAGCGCTGCTCTGGCTGGGCGCATTGCCCTTTGGAATCGCGGCTGAGGCAGCCCCGACACAACCACCGGAGCCGCTTCCGGTCGAGCTTCCATCGCTGAGCGAGCTGCGCGAAAAAGCCTTTGACGCAACCAACCGGGGCAGCTTCGCAGAGGCAGAAACCTATTGGACGGAAATCCTGAAACAGTTGCCCGACAACGCGGCCGTGTGGAGCAATCGCGGCAACTCGCGGGTCAGCCAGAACAAACTGCAAGCGGCGATCGCCGATTTTGACAAAGCCACCGAACTGGCTCCCGATGCCCCCGATCCCTACCTCAATCGGGGTGCGGCGCTGGAGGGATTGGGACGCTGGGAAGAGGCGATCGCCAACTACAACAAAGTGCTAGAACTCGACCCCAACGACGCGGCTGCCTATAACAATCGGGGAAACGCCAAGGCAGGACAGGGCAACTGGCAGGCGGCGATCGAAGACTACAAAAAAGCCGCAGATCTAGCGCCCGATTTTGCCTTTGCCAGGGCGAATTATGCGATCGCCCTCTACGAAACCGGGCAGACCGACGAAGCCATTCGCACCATGAAAAACCTTGTCCGCAAATACCCCCGCTTTGCCGACATGCGGGCCGCCCTCACGGCCGCCCTCTGGGTCGCGGGTAATCAGGGCGAGGCCGAGAGCAACTGGTACGCCGCCGTCGGGCTGGATGCACGATACAAAGACCTGGACTGGGTTGCCAATGTCCGCCGCTGGAGTCCATCGCTAGTCAGCGCCCTAGAGAAGTTTTTGACGTTGAAGTAAAACGAAGTAAAACTGAATCCAGCCCCGCCCGGAGCCTGACGAGTGATGAGTTTCTCTGACATCCAAAATCATTGGGCAAAAGCGTTTATCGAGGCGTTGGCCGAGCGTGGCATTGTGCGGGGCTTTGGGGACGGCACATTCCGCCCTGAGCAGACGATTACTCGCGCTGAGTTTGCATCCCTCCTGCGTTCTGCCTTTTCCGTTGCGCCCAAGCGACCTTACGTGCCGTTTCAGGATGTGCCAGAGAGTTTTTGGGCTGCCCCTGCGATTCGCTGGGCTTATGAAACCGGGTTCATGGCCGGTTATCCTGACGGATCGTTTCGTCCCGCAGAGGCGATCGCCCGTGTGCAGGTTTGGGTGGCGCTGGTGAGCGGGCTGGGGTTTGCGGCATCGGGTCAGGCTCCGCTCTTCGACCTATATGCGGACGCGGGCGAGATCCCCGACTGGGCACGACGGGCGATCGCCACGGCCACAGAAACGGGGCTGGTGGTAAACCATCCCGACCTGAAACGAGTGCGATCGCAGCAGGCAGCTACACGGGCCGAGGCGGCTAGCTTCGTGTATCAAGCACTGGTGCGTTTGGGCCAGGTTCCCGTAATCGAGTCGGTGTGGATTGTGCGCTGGGTGCGGACGGTCGCAGTGTCGCATCGGCGCGAGTTTCGGGCGGCGTGGGTGGCAATCGTGTGGAATATCGACTTTCCCAGCACCCGCACGCTGACCACCGACCAGCAGCAGGCAGAACTGATTGCCATTTTTGACCGATTGCGATCGCTCCATTTCAACGCCGTAATTTTGCAAATTCGCCCCGAAGGGGATGCGCTGTATGCCTCCACGCTGGAGCCGTGGAGCTTTTGGCTGACGGGCACTCAGGGCAAACCGCCCAGCCCCGCCTACGACCCGCTGCAATGGGCGATCGCCCAGTGTCGCCAGCGCAACCTGGAAATTCACGTCTGGTTCAACCCCTATCGCGCCCGCACGTCCCAGCAAACGGTCAACGTTTCGCCCCACCTAGCGGCGACGAATCCTGATGTGGTCTATCCTTGGGGCAACCAGCTCTGGATGGACCCTGGCGCGACCGTTGTGCAGGAACGCACCTACGCCGTGATTCTGGACGTGTTGCGCCGCTACGACGTAGATGGCATTCACCTGGATGATTATTTTTATCCTTACCCAATCGCTGGGCAGAGCTTTCCCGACGACAAAACCTATCAGACCTATCGCAACGGCGGCGGCACGCTCTCGCTCAAGGACTGGCGGCGAGATAATGTAAATCGCCTGGTGCAGCGCCTTTCCAGCGGCATCAAAGCCACCAAACCGCACGTAAAATTTGGCATCAGCCCGTTTGGAATTTATCGCCCCGGCCAGCCGCCGCAAATCCAAGGACTCGATGCCTACGACCAACTTTTCGCCGATGCGCTGAAGTGGCTCCAACAGGGCTGGGTAGACTATCTCGCGCCGCAGTTGTATTGGCGCATTGACCCACCCGCCCAGAGCTATCCCGTGCTGCTGGAATGGTGGGCAGATCAGAATATCCAGAAGCGCCATATCTACCCTGGCAATAACTTATCTCAGCTTGATGGCAAAGCCTGGGACGTAACCGAAATCGAGCGGCAGGTGGCTATCACGCGCCAGCTAGAAAGTAAACTCGCCCTCGGCAATATTTTCTATAGCATGAAGGCGCTGCTAACGAATCGCGAGGGCATTGGCGATCGCCTCCAGACCAATATCTACCGCACCGCCGCCCTGCCGCCCGTCATGCCCTGGCTCCGCAGCTTGCCCCCCGTGCCGCCGCAAAATGTGCGCGTCTTGGGAAATCGACTGGTCTGGAGCAGCGCCGCCAGTGCCCGTTCCTGGACGCTCTATCGCCAAGCAGGAAGCACCTGGACGCTGCAAAGTATCTTACCTGCTGCCACAACACAGCTTACCCTTTCGCCCGGAACCTACGCACTGTGTACGGTCGATCGGCTGGCGAATGAGAGCGCGGGCATAGTAGCAGTGGTTTAAGCAGCAGTGGTTTAAGCAGCAGTGGTTTAAGCAGCAGTGGTTTAAGCAGCAGCGATACAAGGACTATGCTGCGCCAAAAACGACCTAATGCGGCACTGCGCTAAGCTAGAGCATATTGCGCTGGTGCTGTGCGATGTGAGCAGCCAGAATCCTGTAGTTAGGGGAAAACTGGGCGGCGTGGGTTGGGGCGATCGCTGATAAGCAACACTGGTGCAAACAGGAGGAATAAACGGTTGCATAACGGTATTGGGGGCTGAGCGAGACGATCGGCTAAACGCGCTGGCGCTGAATCAGTTGGCTAAACAATCCAGGCTGGGTGGCCAGCGCCTCAAAGTCGCCCTCCTGCATGACACGGCCGTTTTGCAGGACGTAAATGCGATTGGCATTGCGAATCGTGCTGAGACGGTGTGCCACCACAATTCGCGTCACGCGCAAGCGATCCAGACTCTTGCTGACAATGGCTTGGGTGCGGTTATCCAGGGCGCTGGTGGCTTCGTCAAACAGCAGAATGCGGGGACGCAGGGCCAGGGCGCGGGCAATTAGCAAGCGCTGGCGCTGTCCGCCCGAAAGGTTTGTGCCGCCCTCGCTGACGACCGTGTGCATTCCCATCGGCATCGCCTGCACGTCATCGGCCAGTCCCGCCATGCGGGCTGCTTCCCAGGCTTCCTCCATGCCAATCAGCGCACCGCTGGCAATGTTTTCAAAAATCGATGCAGACATTAGGCGGCTATTTTGCAGCACCACACCAAGCTGTCGTCGCACCGCTTGCATATCCAGCCCAGACAAATCCTGTCCATCATAATAGACCGTGCCCGACTCTGGCGTGTCGAAGCCCAGCAGCAGCCGAAACAGTGTCGATTTGCCACTGCCCGATGGGCCCACCAGCGCAATGAACTCTCCCGGATCGGCGTGAATGCTCACATTATCCAGCGTCAGCGGTCCATCTTCGCGATAGCGAAACACCGCGCGATCGACAGCAACTTGCCCGGTTAAACGATCTGGATCGGCCTTGTCATCTGCCACTTCTGGTACGGCATGAAGAATAGGTAATGCCCGCTGCCAGATGGGTAACACTTCCATCACATCGACTAGTGTAGTGCTGAGACTAGTCGCCCCGCCGATAAACGTACCAAACGCGGCATTGAACGCTAGAAACGTGCCGATGGAAAAGCTGCCGTCCTGAGATTGGGATTGCTGAAGTAACTGTACTGCGAATGCAAACAAGACGGCTGGCGTTAAGGCAGATAACAAGTTATTGATTACTGCCAGATTATCCTCAATGCCTTGTGATGCCAGCGTTAGTTTTAGCTGCTGGCTGTATTGCCGTCCCCAATAGGCAAAGGCGCGAGTCTCTGCTCCGGCAACGCGAAATTTTGCCACGCCGTTGATGATTTCTCTCATGATGCCTTGCAGTTTGCCCTGGCGATCGAGCAGGGGACGTGCCTTTCGCAGGGTCAGGATACTGGAGATGACCGTCACGCCGATGTTAATCAGGGCAACGAGGAGGGCGATCGCCGCTAGGGGCGGACTGTAGTAAAACAGCAGACTCAGGTTCAGCAGCGAGAATATTCCAGAGAACAAGCTTTTGAGAATAGTATTGCCCAATTTTTGCCGAATTTGGCTGACGGCAGACACCCTTGCGCTCAGATCGCCGATGGAATATTGTCGAAAGAAGGATAGCCGTAGCGCCAGCAGCCGATCCCACACTGCTGCCTGCGTCGCAGCATCCGCAACCGTTTCTAGCCGCATCAGGGCAATGCTCTGGGTAACCTGGAACAGGGTTGCGCCGATTGCTGTGGCCAGCAGCCCCAGCGCGATTTGCAGCAGCAGGCTGCGGTTGGCATCGGGAATGGCCTGGTCGATCAGGAGGGCAGTTGCCTGGGGGGTGACCATGCCCAGCAGCGTTGTGCCTAGTCCTGTGAGTAGCACCACCCACAGTTCTTTGAAATGTCCCCGCAGGGCAAATTTCAGCAGCGCTAGGGGCTTGGCGACGGGTGGCAGCGGGCGATAGAAGGTGTAGGCAGTGGGAGAGAGGGTTGCCGCAGCGCGGGCATCGCAAATGGTGCAGGTTTGGCGCAGCGGATCGAGCAGTTCGTAGCGCGAGGCAGAACGAGGCAGCAGGGCCACAGGACGACCGTCCTCCAGGGAGTAGGCCAATAGCGGGCCGCCGTCCTGATGCCACCAGCCCTCTCGCAGGGTGACGCGGCGAATGCGGATGTGGGAGGCACGGGCGATCGCCTCGATGGGGTCTTTTAGCCGCCGCAGGTCTTCTGACTTGCCAGGGGGCGAAATCCCGATTCCCAGGGCCTGCCCCACAGCCCCAGCCGCCGCCAGTAGAGCCGTTTCTGGGTTCGTGGCGATCGCCGCGTCTGCTGCATGTCCTAGTGATGTATGTCCCGATGAAGTGGGCGTAGCATCAAACACGGTCGATAGTTCGTCCAGCGTCCGCGCCACCGCTTCCGTATTGAGCTGCTGCCGTTCGCGATAGCGTGCGAGTTCCTGATGTTGTTCCTGAGCTTCGAGCCTCTGGATTCCGTGCATCACCTTTGCTTGCAGATGGCTTAGTCCAGTCATCAGGGCGATCGCCGACCGGGCTTCACTGGTGCAGGTTTCCAGTTCTACAATATCGCTAGCTTGGAGCCAGAGATGTCGTTCCAGCGGCAGCCACACCCCCAGTTCCAGTGGCAAACTCGACACCCCTTGCAGTATTGCGGTTCCTTGCAGCACGCGCACCCAGGTTACTGCACCCTGAGGCGGCTGAAACACTTCGCCCGCACCCAGCACGCCATATCGATTCATCGGTGTTGGCATCTTTGTTGCGGTCATTCCTGCCAGCGTGGTGCCCAACCGATGAACCCAGCCCTCGATCTGCCGCTGGGCTACCTGCGGTTCGTCGTGCAGCCATTGGAGGAACTCGGAGGGCGATCGCCCTGCCAGATCCGTCTCTTCCAGGGCCACCGCCATCAGTTGATACGGCTGTTGACGCGGCTGTTGACATGGCTGCGATAATCCCGGTTCGCCAAACTCGGCTGCGTCGGCTGCAAATACAGCCTCGCCCGCGTTGACGCTGAACAAGTATCGCCGCCGCCCGCGTGGAACTCCATCTTGCATTGGCACAGCAAACAGCGCCAGTGAACCGGATTGTACCTGCCAAACTGTCTGGTGGTCTAGCAGTAAGGGTTCATTTCCGTGCAGCGAGCGGGAGGGATGAATTGGCTCAAGCTGTCTCTCTTCTGTCAGCATTCCTGCGTTCCTTCTATCTTATTTTTCAGATTGCAATCTGCAAGTTATTCAATCGAGCCGCCTTCGCTGCGAATGAGTTGGAGATAGGGGCCTTCCTGCGCTTTAAGCTGGTCATGGCTGCCTCGCTGAACCACTTTTCCGCGTTCCAGCACAATGATTTCATCACAGTCTCGAATGGTGCTGAGGCGGTGCGCCACGATGAGACAGGTGCATCCGCGTAGCCGCAGGTTGTAATCAATGATGCGTTCCGTTTCTGTGTCCAGGGCGCTTGTCGCCTCATCCATGACCAGAATTGAAGGATTGCTGACCAGCGCCCGCGCAATTTCCAAACGCTGCCGCTGTCCGCCACTGAGATTCGTTGCGCCTTCCGACAGTTCCGCCCCATAGCCCCCTGGCATAGATAAGATAATGTCGTGTACCGCAGCATCCCGACAGGCTTGAATCAGTTGTTGATCGGAAAGCGTTGTGTCCCACAGGGTCAGATTGTCGCGCACGCTGCCCGCGAACAGCAGCACCTCTTGCTCAATCATCGCCAGGGAATTTGCCAGCACAGAACGCGGGAGGCTCTGGCGCGGCTGTCCGTCAAAGTAAATCTCGCCTGCCCAGGGCTGATAGAGGCCGCACACCAGTTTAGCGATCGTCGATTTGCCGGAACCACTGCCGCCCACTAGTGCGACCCGCTGACCCGGCTGGAGCGACAGACAGAAGTTTTCAATCAGCGGCGGTGCAGTGCGGCTATAGCCAAAGGTAAGGTTATGAATGTCCAGATAGCCTTCAAGTTTGGCGAGGGTGGGAGAGGCAGCGAGAGCGTGGGTTTGTTCCGAAGCAGGAGTGGCGTGAGACATGGCAGGTGAGTTGTAGGTGGGTGTCATGTGCTGTTCTAGAAGCGGATCTTTGGGATTCTGCAAGACATCATCCAGGCGGGTCAGCGTCCCTTCCAAGTCTTGAAAGTCGCCGCCCAGCCGAATCAGTTGACTGACAGGCTGCATGAACTGCTGAATCAGGGATTGAAACGCCACCAGCATCCCGATGCTGAGGTAGCCATCCATCACGCGGAAACCACCGACAACGAGCAGCAGCATAGTGCTGAGGCTGGTCAGCAAGGTGGGCAACACGCCGAGTTTTTGATTGAGGCTGTCCAGGTCCTGACGCGCATTCAGCAGCTTGGCATAGTAGCCGGCCCAGCGCGTGAAAAAGTCTGACTCTAAACCGGATGCCTTGAGCGTTTCGATACTTTGCAAGCCAGACATTGCCACACCGTTTACCTTGCCCTGTTCTTGCATCAGCCGAAGATTGGTATCAGTACGGAAGCGAGAGACTGCCTGTAAGGCCAGCAGGTTAATACAAACGAACGCAATTCCAATCAGTGTAAGGATGCCATCGTACTGCCACATGACCAGTCCATAAAAGATGACCATGACGGCAGAGATTACCGTGGTTGCAAGCTGTCCGGATAGCAATCCAGCAAGGCGATCGTTTAGCTGAACGCGGCTGCTGATTTCACCCGCAAAGCGCTGATCATAAAAGCTAACCGGAAGGTAAAGCAGATGCCAGAGAAAACGGCTGGACATCCCCATCGCCAGCTTGACTCGCAAACGGCGGAGTAGCTGAAGCTGCAAGCGTGTGAGCAGTCCAGTGACAGCCGCAGTAAACAGCATCATGAACACCAGTGGACGCAGCCAGTCCTGTCGCCCTTTCAGCAGCACCTCGTCCACAAATGCCTGAGAAAAAGCGGGCATTGCCAGTCCTGGCAACACCAGCAGAAATCCAACGGCGACGCAGAACAAGAGCGAACCAACGGAACCCCGTAACCGCTCCTTTAGCGCCCGCAGCACGCTTGGCTTTTGCCCTCCTTTTTGAAACTCAGCGCCCGGCGCAAAGGTCAGCACTACGCCCGTAAACGCCTCGCTGAATTCTGCTAAAGAAACGGTGCGCGGGCCCGTTGCCGGATCGTTTAGATAAACCCGCTGGCGATGGAACCCCTGTACAACTAGAAAGTGGTTGAAGTTCCAGTAGACGATAAAGGGGGGTTTTAGCTGTTGCAGTCTGGCGAGATCTAGCTTGAAGCCTTTTGCATCTAGCCCGTAGCTGCGGGCGGCGTTGAGTAAGTTCGAGGCTTTGCTGCCGTCGCGGGAGATACCGCAAGCTTGGCGCAGATCGGCCAGAGAGGCGATCGCCCCATGATAGGCCAAAATCATCCCCAGCGATGCGGCTCCGCATTCCACCGCCTCCATTTGCAGCACCGTGGGAACGCGATAGATGCGGCCGTGCCCCCAGAGGGTGGTGGGCAGTTGCCGAAGCGTGTGCGGAAGCTGGCGGAGGTGTTGGGGAAGCTGTTTGCAGTGCTGGGAAGCCTGCTGGAGGGCTTGGGAAACCTTTTGAAATCGCTGGGCCCAGCTTGGGGGGGAAGGTTGTAGAAGTTGTGGAGTCATGCTAGTTCATCCCCGTCAGCGATTTGAAAATGGGCAGCACGTAGGAAATGGGCGATCGCGCTTCAGTCGTGATGCGTCCGGTCGCCGTTGTGCCTGCTGTAATCGCCTGGCGCGGCCCGTTGGAAGACGACCAGACATACTGGAGCGTGTCGTCGGACTGCCTCCCCGATTCGCGGGTTTCTAGCCGCACAAAAATAGCCAGATGGGGCTGCTCATTCATTAAGGCAGGTAAGATATCGGGATTGCCGACTAAGCTGGCGGCTCCGGCCCGAGTCAGCGGAAACTTAGACACTTCAAACACTTGCCCCTGAATGCCGCCATACTCTTCCCGCTTAACGGTGGTAGGGGTTAACTGTACAGTCATCCCTGGCATAATTTTCTTACCTTCGCTGACGGGTAAGAACATCACCCCTACCAGTGGCGTGGCATCGCCTTGGGCCGACAACGTGACGATGCTTGCGCCCGCTTCTAATCGCTCGCCCGGTTTGGCGGAGACTTCTAGCACTTGCCCATCGTAGGGGCTGGTGATTTCGCTGTTTCTCTGAAGCTGTAGCTCTAGCTGGGCGATCGCCCGCTGGGTTTCCTGGATCTCCTTTTGCCGCGCCGTATTGGCGATTAAATCCTGCTCTCGTCTCGTCGCCGCCTGGGTTTCCAGGTTCTTGATTTGCGCCTGCAACTCATTACTCTGGTTTTCGCTGCGGAGGTATTCGCGCTGGGCATCGGCCTCTTTTACGTCGAGCTGCTTAAGCTGAGATTCCGCCTGATTTAGCTGGGCGCGGGCGTTGAGGTATTCCTGCTCTGCTTGCAGCACCATATCGCGAGACAGTGCGCCTTCTTCGTGGGCGGTTTGGCGGGCTTGCCAGCGCTGCTCGTAGGTGGGCAACTGGTCGCGCAGAGCTTGGAGCCGCTGTTCTAGCGCAGTCCGCTCCTGCTGAATGGCTTCGATGCCCTTTTCGCGGATGACGGGCGTGAGGGATTGCACCGTGCGTAGGCTCTGCTGGAGTGCTTGCCGCTGTTGGGCGATCGCCGCCTGTTCAAAGCGATCGCGCTGGAGTTGGGCGGTGCGGGCTTCCTCATCCTGCCGCTGAAGCTGGGCCAGCTTTTCTCGCGAAAGCTGCAACTGCTGCTTGATCTCCGACTGATCCACCGTTGCCAGCACGTCACCAGGACGGACGCGATCGCCCATTCGCACAGGCAGCGTCAGCAAACGCCCAGACGTGGGAACCTGAACGCGAATGATTTGACTCGGATCAACGCGCCATTGATCGGGCCCCAACTGGGCAACGGGAAGGGGCACTAAAACCCCCTGTCCCGGAACAGTAATGGGAATGCGCCCTAGCACGCTCCAGACTGCGCCGCCGATTACAATCGTACCCAGCGCGAGTAAAGACAGCCAGCGCTTGGGACTGACGACCTGCACCAGTTGATCGAGTTGCTCTGGGGAGGCGCTGCGCTCAAGCGCTTCCGGACGAAACAGCTTGTTTTTTGCAGAATAGTTCGCATTTACTGGAGATCCTGAACTCGCAGATAAATGCCCTCCGGATGAGCTGAGTGAAGGGTTTAGCAAACTGTTTTCTGGCATTACCATTGCGAGTCTCTCCCGTTTTCTTGTTGCGCCTGAATTCGCTTGAGCAGCCACTCAAACCGCGCTTCGGCAAGAGAAATGCGGGTCAGTAAACAGCTACTCAAATCGTCGCGATCGCCCATCGGTTCTGCCCTTTCATCTGCGGAACCCAGGGTTGCGGCATAAAGCTGATGCAGCATTGCCTCATATTCCGTAGCAAGTAATGTGGCCAGCACCCGGTAAAACCGCGCAGCAAAGCTAGGATCGTGCAGCAGTTTTGCCGCCAGTCGCCAGCGCGGAATCGACAACACCTGCGAATCGCGCAGAGCGCTGGCACAGAGCGTCAGGTCATGGGCATTGACCAACTGCATCTCGCCCACCAGATCGCCCCGCGACAGCCGTGCAATTTCTTGATGGGGTGCAGAGGGATTTTCAGCAGGTGCAAGCGTTTGGGCAACTAGGCTAGACATTTCGACAGGCTGGCTCAGCAGCAGCGCTCCCTCCAGGACAATGTGTAACGCATCGGGCGATCGCCCTGTAGACAGCAGCACCGTTTGTGCTGGCAGAGATTGAACCATTCCTACTGTTGCCAGCCAGTCCAAATCGCTGTCTTGCAACTCAGCAAATAAGGTAATAGATTGTCGCAGGGGCGATCGCCGGACGGGAAGGTTCTGATACTCAAACTCGCGCACCAGTCGCCAATTGCGAGCCGACATCAACAGCGCAATGGTTCGATAAAACCGGGATGCAAAGCTTGCGTCTTCCTGAAGCTTTTGCAGCAGCACGGCACGCGGAATGCAAAGAACCTGGCACGGAGACTCAGAAATAATCGAGTAAGGAAGCAATCTAGAATCCAAAATCGTAGACAGGCTGGCAAAGTCACCCGGCAGGACTTGCGAAAGCGTAGTAGCTGACCATGATTCCGAAGAGGATGCTTTCTCGAACAAGTGGGCGATCGCTGCTTGTCGAATTGGCGAGGCGATCGTCACCATGCCTTCGAGAATCAAAAACACATGATCAGATGGCTGATCGGAATCAACTAAAAACGTTTCTGCGGGAACACTGCGATACGTTGCAGCTTGCACTAGCCAATTCAAATCTGAGGAATTCAGTTCCTCAAGCAACAAACAAGTCATTGACAACCTCCCGATCGCCATGAGAGCAAGAAATAAGGAACAGACAAGATACGGTCTCTAATAGCCAAATAGCCTGCCAATGCTGGACAACGCTTTCATCAGGCTATTCGTTGAGTCAAATCCCGTCAGATTAATCTGGAACACGGAGAAGCGCGTCTGCGAAGACTGGCTGGCTTGCGACAGAGCCGCGTAGTCCGACTCAGTAGATACTAAAGACAGTTCATCGCTGCCATCAAGTCTGACCAGGGTGAGGGATAAATCGACCCCGCCTGAAATTTGCGCTAGATCTTGCTCTGACAACTCGATGGGAGCAGCGGTGGATGGAGGCGGTTCCGCCGGATAAAACTGAGGCGCATGAGACATGGGACTGTCCGAATTCAACACTTAGGCGTTTTACTGCACAGGGTCACACTGGCGCGTTATCGATTCAAAAGGACAATCGCACGACACCAGCAGTGACCCCTGTGGGCTTATCTATTTACCGAGAGATGTGAATCGATTTGCGCCAGAAATCGTGCGCTCGAAGTCGAGGGTCGAAATCGTGCCACTGCCATTCGGCCCCGCAAAGGTCGCCTGGCCCAGGGACAAGCGCTCTTGCCCGAAGAAACTGGATGACCCATCCATGAGGCTGCTGAAATCGCCCAGGCTCAGACCGCCCGCGCACTCATCCAGATCAGCCTCAGAAAGTTCGGTCATGGCCAGGTCGCTGGGGGGAATCTCCTCGATATAGGTTGCAGTGAACCGTTCAGATTGCATCGATTCCATGTGGATTTCTCCTTAATGTAAGGTCAGACAGTCGGAGGACGTGGACATCTTGCCCTCCTGTACTGCCATATTTTTGGTGGCTGGAAGGGTATACAGATTTTAGATTTTGGATTTTGGATTAGTCATTTAGCGAGTACAGGAATTCTGCATTTGAGGCAGATAAACTCAGATAAAAAAGCGATCGCCCTCCAAAAAGAGCGATCGCCATTTACTTGTGTGGGAAGAACTAGGTAAGTATGTTGAGGGATCAGTCGAGCGTTCAGAACCTTTAGCCAGAACCGCTTAACCTAGATAGCCAGAATGTTCTCATTGCTAAAGCTGGGCTTTGCTTCGGCACGATATTGTGCGCCACGATAGGTCAGATTTACAAACACCTGTGTAGGCAGTTTAGAGGGGGAGTGCATCGTCATCTCTGCGCCGCGATAGCAGCCGTTGAAGCTTTGGCTGTTGGTGGGCAGTTGGTTGCTGGCAATGTAGTCGGTGCCACGGTAGGTCAGATTCATGGTTGTGTCTCCTGGAAGTGAGATAGTGTGAAGTGCGTTTCGTTCGATGCTTTGGTTATAGAGCGATCGCCCCGGTCAGCGCGATACTGAAAAGTTAAGGACTTTTTTCCGGCCCAACTCCTTAACTTTTCTGAATAGAGCGATCGCGCTTTTCGTCCTATAAATAATTTATGGCTCCAAAGCGGTAGCTCGTCAGCCAGAGGTACGCCTCGACACCCCTCTATAACTTCCTCTACAACCCCGTCTACAACCCCCTCCAAACGCTCCCATGTTCTACACCACTGATGCTCCCGGATTGTCAATCGATGCCTCACCCGACCCGGCTCCATTCTCTGTCGCAGAAAAATCCAGCCACCCCGCAGAAGCAGAGCATGGCGGCTGGATTGGGTTTACAGTCCTAGCGATGCTGATGGCGATGGGCTTTGCGGGTTTGACCTTCGGCTCCATCAAACTCGCCGAAGGAGCCATCCTGTCACAGCAGAGCATATTTGGCCCTGCCCTTATGCGCTAAGCCCCTCATACGCTAAGCCCCTCATCTACCAAGATTTGTGGTGCCAAGATTTGTGGCACAGCGGCCTAGAAATCGGGCTAAAACCTCAGGCTGACTCGCTGAGGCAGCACAGCAGTGGTTTTCTGAGGCATCCACTGTGGCAGCGCATGGGGCAATGTAGACTGAGTTGAGCCACCCGTAAACGCAGACACCAACGCCTTCACGTTCTGCCGCATGGTGGCGATGTAGTAGTCCGGCTGCAAGGCTTCGGGGCCGCCTGTTTCCATCGGGTCAAAGGTGCTGATATTCACGTCCAGGTCTTGGGCGATCGCCGCAAACGCATCTTCTCCACTTTGAGGCTCGGTCAGCAGCGTTTTGAGATTACTGGCTTTTACCGTATCCATGACGCGCTTCACGTCCTGGGGCGACGGGTTGACATCCGGCACATCCACTAGAAAATCAGCCTTTAGCCCATAGCTTTCGGCAAAGTAAGGCGCAAAGTCATGAAAGGCAACAAACGTTTTGTTGGCAAATGGCCGTAGCTGTTGGGCAATCTCCTCATCTAGCGCCTGCAACTGCTGAATGTAGGCGGCTGCATTCGCAGTGTAAACAGCTTGCCCATCCGGATCAGCCGCAATCAGCCCGTCGCGAATATTTTCGACCTGTCGAATCGCCCGCTTTGGATCAAGCCAAATGTGCGGGTTAAACTCGCCGTGGCTGTGGCTGTGGGCAGTTGGCTTGTTTGCGGCTGTTTCTTCAGCGTGATCATGGGCATGATCATGAGCATGATTATGATCATGATCGTGACTATGGCTGTGCCCGTGATCGTGCGCCTCTCCTTCAATAGACTCAGTTGTGATTGTAGCGATGCCAGCGCTGGAGTCAATCACTTTCAGATTTGAACTTCCTGCATTTTCAATCAAGCTATCCAGAAACGATTCCATTTCCAGACCATTTTTCACCAAAACATCGGCCTGGGCAATCCGCTGGGCATCTTCAGGGCGGGCCTGATAGTCGTGTGGGCCAACATTGGTTGGCAGCAGTTGCGTCACCTCAGCGCGATCGCCCGCCACGGCCTTTGTGAACTGGGTCATTGGGATAAACGTGGTGACGACCCGGAGTTCTGGCGTATCGGCGGCGGCTGTCGGCGGCTGAGATTCGGCATTGTTGCTAGTGGAAGCAGTGGTGCAACTGCCCAAACCGAGGGCGATCGCCGACGCAACGACAATGGAAATGCGCTTTGGAGAGACATAGCGAATGGCCGAGCCTGCCTGTTGCCAGGTTGCTTTGGGAGGGGTCATGGTACTCATCCTCAGGTACAGATCTAGTGGGAAAACGATTAGAAAAGCAGCTAGCAGCTATGTAGAAAAGCAGTTAGCAGCTATGAGAATGATTATCATTTTTTCTAACACTATACCACAGAACCAAACGCTTGAGCGATCTGCACTGCCCAAAGAACTTGGGAAGCCGACCCAATCGATTCGACACTTGTGTCATCAGATGTTGAATCAGATTAGCGACTCGAAGGGTTGCAGGCTGTGGCATTGTCTTGAGTTCATAATCTGTGCAGCCGATTGCTAATTCCGACAGCGCCCGACAGGGATGCACCGCACATTTCAGGTGATACTCCCCCGTAAAGTAAGCACAGCGGCTGCACGGAACCTGATGCAGTCGCCTGAGTCGCGCTATCCCGTCCTGAACTGCAAAACAAACGGATAGACAAAAACAGACTGTGATCAGCCAAATTCCAAGAATGCAGAGAGGATTCATTTGAGAATGATGTTGGTAAGCGTAGCTGTAAGGAGCGAGGTAATGATGACAGAAGGCTTCCCCCTTAGCCCGCAGACGCAATCTCGAATGCAGGGTGTTGAGCAGGCAAACGTGAGAAGGATTGCCAAAAATCTAGAATTTGCTCAGCCGTAGACTGAGGAAAGTGATAGTGAAAGAAATAGCGCCCGCCTGGACACTGCCACAGGCGATCGCCCGGTGGTGTCCAGCCTGTTTCATCTTTTGTAAAGAAGCCTTCACCCTTGAGCCAGGGTTGCCAGCCGTTCAGTGCATTGGGGTCGATAATCGTGTCTTCTGAACCACCGCAGACCAGCAGCGGTACGGGCACCCCGCCAGGAAACAAACTCGCCCGTCGATAAAGCGTGTGGGGCGACAGCGAGCTGTCTAGGTCTTTTTCCAAAAGCTGAATCAAGTCTTGCGTGACTGGCCAGGACTGTCGCCCAAATAGGGTGGGCACCATTTGCGCCAGCACCGTTTCGCGGCTACAGGGCAGCAGGGCAAAGCGGCTGTAATAGTGCGCCTGCCAGTCCACCAGCGGATATACGCCGACGGAGAGCAGGGTGAGCGATCGCACTCGTTCGGGGTGCCGCCGCGCATAGAGCAGGGCCAGTGCGCCGCTGATGCCATGCCCTAGCAGATGCACCGGGCGATCGCCCTGCTTGAGATAGTCATGCAGTAGCACCAGCGCCGCCGCCATCGACACGGCTTCGTCCTGGGTCTGGCAATATTGCCAGTGAGCAACTACTCCATGTTGCACCAGATGCTTTAGCAGCGGGCGATCGAATTTTTGCAGCGCAGGGCTGACGCTGAGCCACAGCGCATCGGGCGATGAAGACATACAGAATTCCTTACAAAACGAATGCAGAGGTGAACCAGTAAACGAGAATTACCCTCAACTAGAGTCGAGCCATGACCTATCTGACCTTTGGAGGGTCAGGCATTGGGTTGAGGGGCGGTCAAGAGGATTGGTAAACTGCCCAATCCCAATCCCCTCCCAATGCCTGACCCTGTTCTGAAAAACTGCTTTCAGAAGATGAAGATTTTGAAAAGCCTCGCAGTGCTACACACCAAATTCTCGCTTGAGCTGAGCAACCCAGGTTTTCACGCGCTCGTCCGTTAGGTCAGACTGGTTATCTTCATCGATTGCCAGCCCCACAAACTTGCCATTGCGTACTGCTTTCGATTCATTAAAATCATAGCCATCGACCGGCCAATAGCCGACTGTTGTGCCCCCCAGCGATGAAATCTTCTCTTCTAAAATGCCCATCGCATCTTGAAAGTTGTCTGCATAGCCGACCTGATCACCCGCACCAAAGTAAGCGACCTTCTTGCCAGAAAAGGCGATCGCATCTAGCTCGTCATAGAACCCTTCCCAATCGCTTTGCAGTTCGCCAATGTTCCAGGTCGGGCAGCCTACAATCACACACTCATACGCTTCAAAATCTTCAGGACTGGCATTGGCAATGTCGATCAGTTCCACCACGCTGTCTCCGCCAAATTCCTTTTGGATTTGTTCTGCAACGGTTTGAGTATTGCCCGTTTGCGTTCCAAAAAATAGCCCAATCTTTGCCATAGTCTCTCCGACTTCTATCCATTGAACTTTCTAAAGAAAAGTGTTCTCATCTCTCAATGGATTGTTGGAGCCAAGAAAAAAGCTTCTCGAAACTTGCGAAACCTATCTGCAAGATACTCTCTACAGCGTTTTTGAAGCTGGTGAGGTACGTGGATAGTCAAGCAGCGTTTGCCCCGTCAGGACTATGCGTGCCTCACCCCGCAAGAAAATGCTGTAGACACTCATGATTACAGTCTGCTCAGGGTTCGGTAACCTGTCAGACTACCTGCACTTTTGACTGCGCTTCAAGCCTACACTTCAATCGTATTCAGCGCCCGTTCTACACGGCGAAAATCGAAGCCCATTGCCCGCAGCGCGTGCCACAGGTGGCCCTGCAAAAAGAAAAACGCCAAAAAGAAATGAGCATTTGCCAGCCAGCAGCGCGGAGTGTGTGCCCCCATCGGAAGCTCGACGGTATCTGCGAAATAGGGCGCAACACCGAGCTTGACCGCCAATGGCGGCCCGTAGAACTCAACGGGATAAGCCAGTGTATTGACTGCACAGAAATAGGCCGCAACAAAACCTGCCAGCGCGATGCCACCCAGCGAGTAGGACAAGATTGCCTCCCCAGAAAACATCAGCACCCTCTTAGCCCAGCCCAGGGGCGGCACCAGGATATGCCAGATTCCACCCCCAATCAACATCAGCCCCACATAGATATGTCCGCCGACCAGATCTTCCAGGTTATTGACACTGGCGAAATGAGTTTGATAGCCATAAATCACAGCAGGGTTAAGCGTTGGATTGGTGACCAAACGCACGGTTTGCGTTGCAGCATCATACAGTCCGCCCCAGTACATTGCCTTGGCAGCCAGCAGCAGCGCCCCTGCACCCAAAAACAGGAGATGATGCCCCAGAATGAGGCCAAGCTGCTTTGGATCATCCCATTTGAAATCGAACAGTTTGGCACGACCGCTGGCCTTGGACAAATCTTCGGGCGCTCGGAAGGTATGAAACAATGCTCCTGCGCCCAAAACAGCCGACGAAATGAGATGCACCGCGCCCACCACGAAGTAAGGATAGGTGTCGATCACCTCGCCACCGTTGGCCACGCCCAGACCGAGCGTGGCCAGGTGCGGCAGCAGGATTAATCCCTGTTCGCCCATTGAGCGCGTCGGGTCAAACCAGGAAATTTCAAACAGGGTGAAGGCACCGGCCCAGAAGGTGATGAGTGCAGCCTGAGCTACATGGGCTGCGATAAACAATCCAGAGAGATTGGCAAAGCGGGCGTTGCCAGCCCACCAGTCATATTTCACATCGGGATTATCGTAGGTTTGCATAAAGACAACTGTCCTCACATGTTAGGAACTGCAAGTCATCGAGGATTAATGAGAAATATCCTCAATAAGAAGCCTACCCTACAAATCGGAATAGTTCTCAATAGCAGTCCATAAAGTTTTGTATCAATCGTCGCAGCAGACACAAAAAAGAGGGCGATCGCCCTCTCTAACCCAGACTTCGTTTCTGCGTGGCCCAGTGCGTTCTACACGCGCCGCCGCACCAGATAAAAGCAACTGCTGTAGGCCTTGCCTCGCTGCATCGACCAGTTGCCCGTGAACGGCGTAACGCTGCTGTCGTCTGCGGCCCGCACCAGCACGCTATATTGCCCAGGCTTTAGCGTATAGGTTCCCTCTGCGCCTTTTTCAGGGCAGGATCGGGGAGGCGTGCTATAGACCTGACAGTCACGGCAGGGCGGCAATTCGGCAAACTGCGGTTCTGGGCCACTAAAGACAATGCGTAATACATTGGGCGAGTCATTGCGAATTTTGACCACACTGCTGCTGTTGCCGGAAGATCCCAGGGGTTGCGGTGGCGGAATCTTGCCTGCGCCTGTTTCATTGGCTTGGGCAACTAGGGTACGAGCGATCGCCGCTTCAGCATCCCGCGCTTCGGCGGCGTTGGGATAGTCGTTCAGCACGCTGCCGTAATGCTGTATCGCGCCTGCGTAGTCTTTTTGCGCCTCATCCTTTTTGCCACAGGCGAAGTGCAGTGACGGGGCTTGGGTTGCGGGGTCAACCATGAGGTTTTGGTTCACTAGCGCCGTCATGCTGGAACAGACTTTTTCATCGGCCAGCGCGTCGGGGCTATGCTGCTGAAACAGCGTCCTGGTTTGCTGCTGGACGGTTTCGCGGAGGGCAGTGTCGGGGTTGAACGTCAAAAACTGGCTGTAGCTAACCAAGGTGGCGCTGGGGCCAGCGGCTTCCTGGTCTGCGCCAATTTTCAAAAATTGTTGGCATTCGCCACGAAATGGTGTGGCGCGAGTCACGTATTTTTCGGCGTTGAGGTCTTGCAGGCGAGTAAATTGGGCGATCGCCGTTTGGCAGTCGCCTGTCTGGTAGGCGGCCTCGCCCTTGCGGTAAATTCCAGAGTTTCGCAGTTCTGGATAAACCACGCCGCCCAGCAGCGCTAGCACACCGACCAGACCCACCCAGAGCAGGGGGCGCTGGCGACGCGGAGACGCAGCAGGCGTAGCAGGTGCAGTACGATGGCTCATGGTTGGCTCCCGTTGGACAAGGAATGGGGTTACGCCAATTCCTATTGCCTACGCTGCTGCACCTATGTATTTAACGTGAGTGAGGATAGAGGCTTGTCGGCCCTCCCTCCTCCCGCCTTCTAAGCGGTTCAACTCACGTTTTAGCTAAGACAAGGGCGCGGTTTTCGCCAAATCGGTCTGGGCCACGTCGGACTGTACGGCAGTCAAGGGCGTGGGTGTCGCTTGCAAGACCAGCACTGCACAAGGCGCATGGTGCAACACGTAGTTGCTGACGCTGCCCAGGAGGGCTTCCGTGAGGCCGCTGCGACCGCGCCGACCCAGCAGCACTAAATCAGCATCCCAGCCTTTCGCCAAGTCGCAAATGCCACGTCCGGCATCGGTGCAGCGATAGCTAAATTGGGTAGACACACCCTGGGCGATCGCCCCTTGACACAGATCATTCAGCCAGTCGCGCACCTCTTGGGTTTGCCGCTCCAGGTAGTTTTGCTGCGCCTCATAAGCCTGCGTCACCAGTTGCGGAGCCAGCCCCATTTCGCCTGGCAGCAGCATCGGACCCAGGATCAAATCAGGGTTCAACGCATGATACAGCATCAGCTCAGCGTTTTGCGTTTTCGCCAGCTCTAGCGCCTGTTCATAAATCGATTGCCCCAGTGGAGATTGATCCAGCGCCGCCAAAATCTTCTTGAATGTCATAACAGTTTCTCCCTACCAACTTTTCCCTAACAAATTGCAGCGAAGCGGGAATTAAACGATGGTTATTCGCAGAGGACGCGATGGAGTTGATGCGTATTTCTGCTTACCTTCAAGCTATCGCATTTTGCGTGGGTCATCTCAGGTTTGCAACAGGACTTTACGAGGAGTAGGAAGCGGAAACCTGAGGCGCAGGCTAAATCGCAGGCGATCGGATCGAGACAAAATCGGCTTTGGTGATTTGGGACTTGGCGATGCCAGGGAGGATGGCCAGCAGATCGCTGCCAAGGCTGATGCGTGTGCTAAGGCTAGATCCGCTGCCCTGCTGCACGATTTTGAGTCGGGGGAAACGTAGACCGGGCACGAGTCCGAGGCGATCGCCCCCGTCTTGAAAATCCAAAATGCGAATGGAGCCAGTCCCCCGCTCCAGCGCAAACACATCGCGCCCCTGGTTGCCCCGCAGCGTGTCATTGCCCGTCCCGCCAAACAGCGTATCGTTGCCGCGCCCGCCTGTCAGCGTGTCATTTGCGCCCAAGCCGAGAATCGTGTCGTTGCCGTTCAGTCCGGCGATCGCATCTCGCTGTGGCGTGCCAATCAGCAAATCATTGCCATTCGTTGCGCCTGCATCTTGAATGGTGATAGTTGTAGAATTTACGTTCCCGGTGAGTGTATCCAGCGTTCTTGCTAGTGGGTTATTGACAGGCGCAACAGACAGCGAAATCGTTTCACTTCCCTCAACCAATGCATCTGTCAAAATGGGAATTTCGATAGTCTTGCTGGATTCGCTAATGCCGAACGTAATCGTTCGCGGAAACGATGCAGCATCATAATCTACGCCAGCCGTTGCCGTTCCACCGGCGATCGCCACGCTGACCTGAGACAATCCCGCCAGCGTTCCGGTGCGATTCAGCGTCAGGGTCGCAACGCCTGCGGTTTCGCTGACCAACAGCGTACTTTGGGCGAACTGCACGCTGGGCGGCGGCGGCAGTGGGGCGCTGAGCGCTGGGCGGCGGCGCGTGTCGTCAAAGGTAACAATATTGGCAGCCGTTAACACAGGATCATTGTCGAAGCTAACGAGTCTGGCTTGTGCAGCAGGGCCTGTTCCATCTGGATCGAAAAATAAGATATCCGAGGCGCTGTTGAAAATGAAGCGATCGCCCGCATCCAGCGCTGCCGTGCCGACCACAAACTGGCTAGATAAGATAGCGCCATTGATGGGTAGCCCGACATTACGAAAACTAGACGGCTCTGCGGTTCCTACATAAATCCCAATCGTGTCTTCTGCTGAATTGAAATCCACAATGAAATCGTCATCCTCAAATCCAGGACGATAGGTGTAGAAATCGAAGCGATCGCGCCCATCTCCGCCTTCTAAACTGTCTTGTCCAGGGCCACCCGATAAGTAATCATCCCCTGCATCACCAAACAACTTGTCGTTATCAGCTCCGCCGAAAATAACATCGTTGCCGTTACCCCCGCTTAAAACATCTTGTTCGTCTGTAAAAGGGTTTTCAGAATCAGGGTTATCCAAGCCAGGGTCAGGATTGTCGCCATAGATTAGATCATCGCCCTCCATCCCATCAATTGTGTCCCAGCCGCCTTCGCCATAGATCGTGTCGTTGCCTGTGCCACCATTTAGATAATCACCCGCTGGGCGGGTATAGCTAGAGTCTTGAAAATTTGTAATTCGGCTATTACTGCCACGTAGTAAGTCGTTGCCGGCTTCACCATAGAGCATGTCGTCGCCATTGCCACCCAACAGCAAATCGTCACCCTCTTCGCCGCGCACCGTGTCATCACTATCGCCTGTGTCGATTGTGTCGCTACCTGCCCCCGCGTAGATCACATTGATGCCGTTGGTGTTGCTGATGCCGCTGCCAGGAACGGTGTTATTTTCTGCTCCAAGCTGAATAGGCAACGGGCTTTGAGCATCTTCGATAATGATGATGATCTCCTTAAAGCGGCCGCCAGGAATGAGGCGAGGCGTGTTGAATGGGCGACTAGCACCATCAACTAAAAATGTCTTTGACAGGTAATCTGCCAATTGCTCTGGTCGAGGATAGAAAAATCGATAGAGTTCTGTGGAAACATCACCAGCGATCGCATCCCATGATTCTTTCAAGATATAAGTTTCCTGAGTAAAACCGACTGTATCTGTCGGATCGAGCGATAGAGTAATCGTGTTAAATCCGTCTGTATCGTTGCCAATGCCGTCATTGTTGACATACAGCGGCAGAAAAAGCTGAGAGCGTCCCTGCAAATCCGTGTTAAAAGATAGCGGATTGATGGGGCTAAATGTCTCGCCTTCTGGCAGTTCCCAAACGGGTAAATAGTCGTCTATATCCCAGTCCACACCGTCACCATAAGGTGAGGAGTAGTTAACACCTTTTCCCTTGCCCTTCTTTTTTGCCATTGCAGATTGTCTCCAGAAGCAATTCTCGAATATTCTCCAGGGAAAACTTGCATGATTCGGGAATTGATCGAAAAGTCTGAAGATTTCCGCAAACTTCTGTCAAATTCACGCTTTTAGCGCTTTGGAGTGTCGTTATGATCGAGAAAATGACTGATCTGTGATTCGGATAGTTGATTCGGACGCTTTAGCCATGCCGTCGCCTTTTCCTGGAATGGACCCCTATCTTGAAGGCTATCTCTGGTCAGATGTACACAACGCCCTTGCCAACAAAATTCGGCAAATGCTCGTGCCGCTGCTGCGCCCTCGCTACACCGCACGATTGGAGGTGTACCTAGTCGAAGATGCGTCGCCAGAGAGTGAAATCGGCATTTTGTATCCTGATGTAGAAGTGCTTCAGGTGCAGCCGACTGAGGCGAGTCGCCAAACAGGCCCAGCGTCCCAAGGCGCAACAGCAACCACGCCCGCCCTCTTAACTCTGCCGCTGCTCCTACCCGTCGAAGTCCGCATTCCAACCATCGAGATTCGCGATACGGCTCAGAATCGGTTGATTAGCTGCATTGAAATTCTGTCTCCGGTCAACAAGCGAGAACCTGGATTGAGCGAATATCGCCGCAAGCGGCAACGGCTCTATCAAGCCAATGTTCATTTGATTGAGATCGATTTGCTCCGCAGAGGCACTCGTCCGTATAATCATCCGCGCTTGCCTGCGGTGCCTTATCTGGTGACGCTGACTCGCGCCCATTCTGGAGTAGTGGAGGTTTGGGCGATCGCCCTTGCGGATGAGCTACCCACCCTTCCAGTGCCGCTGCAAGCGCCCGATGAGGCAGTGCCGCTTGATTTGGGGGCAGCTTTGAGGGCAATCTACGATGAGGCCGCCTACGACTTGTCGATTGACTACCGCCAGCCACCGCCGCCCCCCGCGCTCTCTGAACTGGAAATAGAATGGTTGCGGTCACAAATTGAAAAGGCTTAGAAAAAATCGGGTGGACATCACGATGGTACTTGCTGCTTCAACTTCCAATCAGGTTAACGAGTTGTCCGTATCCTACTCCGATGTGGCAGCAGCGGCAGAACGGCTGGCGGGTGTAGCCCACCGCACGCCCGTCATGACCAGCCGCACGGTAAACGATCGCACGGGTTGTGAAGTGTTTTTCAAGTGCGAGAACTTTCAGCGGATGGGCGCGTTCAAGTTTCGCGGAGCCTATAACGCGCTGTCGCAGCTTTCGCCCGCAGAAAAGCAGCGGGGCGTGCTAACTTACTCATCGGGAAACCACGCGCAGGCGATCGCCCTCTCTGGCAAACTATTGGGCATTCCCACCACCATCGTCATGCCCGCCGACGCGCCCCAGGTCAAGCAAGATGCCACGCGGGGCTATGGCGCAGAGGTGGTGCTATATGACCGCTCCGAAGCCGTGCGCGAACAGGTAGCCCAGCAAATCGCCGAGGAGCGCGGTGCGGTGGTGATTCCGCCGTATAACCATCCGCACGTCATCGCGGGTCAAGGCACGGCGGCCAAGGAACTCATCGAAGACGTGGGCGAGCTGGATTATTTGCTGGTGTGCTGCGGGGGCGGTGGGCTGCTGTCGGGCTGTGCGATCGCCGCCCACACGCTCTCGCCAAGTTGTCGGGTAATCGGCGTGGAACCTGCCGCCGGAGACGACGCGACGCGATCCTTCCACACCAAAACGCTGCAAACGGTGCAAAACCCCGACACGATCGCCGATGGCGCACGCACACACGCGCTAGGAAGCCTTACCTTTCCGCTGGTGCTGCACTACGTTCATGACATGGTGGCCGTGCCTGATGACGCGCTGCTGCGGACGCTGTTTTTCCTCTGGGAGCGGATGAAGCTGGTGATCGAGCCGACGGGGGCGCTGGCCGCCACAGCCCTGCTGGAAGGCTACTTGCCCCAGGTGACGGGGCGCGTGGGCGTGATCATCAGCGGCGGCAATGTCGATCTTCGGCAAATTGGGCGGTTGATGGCGGAAATCCTCCCTGCTGATAGGTGAGGAAACAGGAAGCCAGATGACAAAATATGAATGGGGTAGCCGTCTTGCTGCTTAACCCAACCCCAAATCCAAAACCCCAAAACCCAAAATCCAAAAATCTAAATTCCTATGCCCCTGCGCGATCGCTTTCAACAACTCAGCGGCAAGACGCGGTTTGTCGTGTGCCGTATTTTTCTGCATTTAGCCGGACGGGAGGTTGCGCCGCTGCTGGGCGTGCTAAATCAGGCAGGACAGCGGGCGATCGCCTCCGAAGGCGACCTGGACGCACTGGGGGAAGAACTCGTCACCCTCTGCGACCACCTGCTGGAGTATGAGGCGTATTGGCAGTCCGCCGCCAACGAAGGCGATGTTTTCTGGGACGAAGGCGAGGCGGGCGACTATGTGACGGAACTCTTTACCGATTCGGCGCAGCGCTATGGCAGCGGCGCAGAACTGCTGGACTCGGACACCGAGGATGTAGAAACGCCGCTGATTCTGCCCATTACTCAAAACCTGGTGGTGATGATCACCGTCGCCTATGAAGGCGAAGTGCCTACCCTGGAAACCGACCTGACTAGCGCCAGCGCCCTCCGCATGGGGCTAAAGTCCATCATCAACCTGCACCACAACGAAAAGCTGCGGGCGATTCAGGTGCATTTTTCTCCGGCGCAACTAGGCGATGAACTCACCTACGACGAGCTATTGCAGCATTATCCCGAACTCGTTCCCCTATAGATTTTTGAACTGCCTGCTGCTGCGCTGTGACGGGCCGCGCTTGGGCCAGGTCTTGCGTCTGGTTTAGATTAGAGTTAGGGCCAATTTTCCTTTAGCGTTCAGCCCTGTTCCCTTGGTTTATCAAACCTTTGTCAACCCCAACGTCTGATAAGTTCCCTTCTTTGTTTCATCCATTGATTCCCATGATGCAGTTTTCTGTACTTCGCAAGCTAGTTGCCCTCACGGCAGCGTTCACGCTGGCCTTCACCACGCTGGCTTGCTCTTCGTCTTTTGGCGATTCGGAGGCGATCGCCCCTGCCGATCAACCCGTAGTCGCCGCTGCGCCGTCCCAAGCTACGCTGCCCGATGGCAAGTACCCTGTGCAGCAAGCCAGCTACAACGACCTGGAAGGCGACTATACGCTGATGTTGCTAAATACGCCGCCGGGAACGTCTTCTATCTTCCAATCTGCCGACTTGCCGATGGCGCGGCTGACGGATGAAGAAATCAGCGCGGGCGAAAAGAGCTACCTCAAAGTTGAAAACGGGCAGCCCTCGCTGCATCTGACGGAAGACTTTCGGATCGAGTATGTCCACAACGTCACCGAAACCCAGGTCAACCCGCAGACCGGACAGCAGGAAGTGGTCGTGGTGCGTCAGGAGCCGAGCTTCTGGTCGCCCTTTGCCGGAGCGCTGGCAGGTCAAGCAATTGGCAGCCTGCTGTTCACGCCGCACTACTACTTTCCGCCCGTCTATGTCCCCGGTCGCGTGATGACGGGCTACGGCGGCTACGGTCGCACCTACGGACAAGCGGTCGAGCGCTACCAGGCGCAAAACAAGACCGTGCCCAATGCGGTGCGTAATCGCCAGCTTCGCACGTCAGGGCAACTGCGAGTGCCCACTACGGCCCGCCCAGCGACCGCTCGACCCAAGACCACGGTGAATCGCCCCAGCGGCTCTGGGTTTGGCTCTACCAACCTGCGCCCGAATACGGCTCCCCGCCCAAAGACGACGGTTCGCCCCGGCGGTGGCTTTGGCAGCGTGCGTCCACGTCCCTCCTTGGGTGGCGGAATGCGCGGCGGGTTCCGTCGTCGCTAGGCTGAGCGAACAGTTTTGATTTGATATAAAACCGGAGGGGGCGATCGCTCCCTCTTTTTTTGGAATAAGTAAGCTGCTGATGCCCATTCTCCCAAGTGGCACTACGAATAAAATTACTGGAAGCCTCAAAGACGCTTGACTGGCAATCCAGAATCGCCAATCCAAAATCACCATTCCAGAACACCTATCCAAAATCGCAAATCGACATTATCCCCATCCTCAGCAGGGGCATCGCAAATTTAATGCAAACTCGGTAGGCTATGCCTTAATTCGACAGGGCTACCTGTCGTCCCAAAGATAATCGTCCCAGTGATCATTGTGAGGAAATGGGTGTTTATGCGATCGCTCAATTTACCAAAACTTTCAGTTGCAATTCTGACGGCCCTGGCTTGCCTGAGTGGGCATAGCGGATTGGCAAACGAACCCGTAGCGGTTGTTTCTCCAAATTCCAGTGTTCCGTTTTTGGGCGTGAATGGCGTGTTCACGCTGGATACCAGTGTCCCCTCCTCGCTGAATGATCCGAGAAATCCAGGGCGCATTGTCTTTAACCAGATGGAGCAGTTTTCTTTCTATCGAGATCTGGCAGGCGAAAATGCGATCGCCGAAAACTGTCAGTATGCCTATCGCGGCGCAGCCCCCGACCCGTTCTACTATCCCCGCTTTCAGTCGTCGATCTGGGATCTGTTTGAGCTAGTGTCGGATGATGCGGCTTGCAGTGGTTTCAAATATGTGGCGCTCCGCGCTCCCCACGGCGAACCCATTCATATGCATATGCGCTATGGCGGGCCGAATTCCAGTTTTGAAGAATTGTTGGGACACAGCACAGGCGAAGCAGATACCAATCAGCTTGACCCGTGGTGGAGCCTTTATTGTGCAGAAGGAGTGACCGCGTGCGATTAGAAGCCAGGGTTAAGCGGCATCTAGGGCGATCGCTCGGCCTGATCTTGCTAGTGGGCACGTTAGCCGTTCCAGCCCTGGCCCACGAAGTCGGTTTAAGGGCCATCGTGCAGGCGCGGGGTGCCCAGGGGGAGAGCATTACCTACAGCGAATCTACGCTGCCCCAAAATGCTCAGATTATCTCGGTAGAAATCATTGCCGACTACAGCACTGGGGAACCGATGGCAGGCGCACAGGTCTTGATCTTTGCGCCGGGGAATCCCGGTGTGCCCTGGCAAAGGGGGACGAGCGATCGCCAGGGTCGCTACAGGTTTACGCCGGATTTATCCAGACGCGGCCGCTGGACAATCCGAGTAGAAGATGCAGGACACAGCAGCTTCATGAACCTGATGATTTAGGCAAAACCTATAGCAGGCAATTTATAGCAGGCAATTTAACTTTAGGACGGGTGCAGTTGAATGATTTCTGGTGGGCTACACCTGCGAGAGATCATTCAACTTTCTGCAAGATTCGTCTCAATTGCATAACTTCTGAACCTAAAACTCATGCAAGAAAACCTCGAAAAATAGGGGTGCTGGTTAGGAATGGCTCGACATAGCCTGGCTGATTTTCGGAGCAAGGCACTGAATCGAGGTGACTATAAGGCTTTTTTATGGATAAGGAATTATGTCAGTTCGACTGTGACTCGTGCCGATCTTTTAATGTTAAGAAATATCTTAGCCATGCTTTTGTTAACCTACTTGCAGGTGAAATGTCTTCATTGAACGTTTGGTCTGAGTTCTCCGGTTTTCTTTAGTTTTACGCTGCTTCAGCCTGATGGATTACGTTCGTCCGAGTGAGTTAACCGATTACCTGCTCAACTTTTGAGAATTGAGCTTTAAATCACTTGTAATGCTGTAACTGATCAGTTAAGCTTTCGGAAAGCGTATCTAAAGATGCAGAACGGTGTAGTAACCATACCTCCTGTGCATATGCAGCTTTCTTGGGCCGCATGATTCCAGGCTCAAAAAACTTGCGGTGGCAGGCCCGTCAGTTTATCTTGAGTGTACGCTTGATGTCCATCCGAGTCCTCTAAAGCAAGCCCTCTAAAAAAATAGTTGGCTCAAACGCGAGAGATACAGCATACGTCATAATACAGCGTACGTCATAAAGGATCGCGCTCAAAATCGCGGGTTCAGGATACTCACGTTAATTCTGGTTCAGGCATTTCACCCTCATCATCTCTCATCAACTTTCAGCGAAGGGTAAGCTGGTTGTGCATCCGTTATAAGCCGGAATAATTTAGGAAACGGTCTGGGTCTGAAGCGCCCCGAAGACAAGAGTGGCGTAAGCTTTGTGGGCTTGCGTGCTGTGAGCTGAGTTTGAAGGATCGGCAAAAATCGGCAGAACCGTCTAAATCCTTGGTTTCCTGTTCTTTAGAGCAAATTCTAGCGCCTATCTCTACGCCATCTCTGCGATATATCTCTAGCATCTATCTCCAGCACTCAGGTTTCGTATTTTTACGAACCTAATTTGCGGCCAGCATAGGTTGCTTTAACCCCCAAAAGTCAACTCTCAAGGGCTGTCTCGCTATGAATTTAACTGACCCCAGTTGCACTCATCCGGGTGTCTCTCACACTGCATTGCTAAAGTCTATCCCCAAGCTTCAGATCACTCCTGAATGGCGGCTATTGCAAGAAGATATACGAAATCTCTTGCAGGAGCTACAGGAAAGGGAAAACGTTGCGGCTCCCATTTCTTTTCCGCTGGGAACTGAGCTTGTCCGGGTCGCTGCCATAATTGATAGCCCTCTTACGTCTACGTCGCAGGCTTCTACTTCACAGGCAGATACCTCGTCTGCTAGTGCTGAGGTTGCTTTGTGGATAATTCAGCAGGGGCGAGTGCGGCTGTTGTGTCCAATGGCTGATGGAAAGCGTGAAGGAACCGCGGTGGTTCTCGAAGCGGGAGATACGTTTGGGGCAGAAGTTCTACTGGGGGTGGAAACCTTAAGCCATCGGGCGATCGCCGCAAGTCCGGTTGAGCTGATTCCTATTTCTCATAAAATATGGCGATCGCTGCTGGCTACATCATCAACCTGGCAAGACGTGCTGATGCAGCAGGCTAGAATGCGGGAGCGTATGATTTTTTTGCGCCATTGCCCTGATTTGCGATCGCTCAGCAGCCGCCAAATCCAGAGATTTCTTACAGACTGGAACCCATGTCATATTCCCACAGGCACACCGCTTCGAGTTGCCTTATCCAGCGGCGGACGGTTCTGGCTCCGGCAAGGTAAGATTCAGAACTGCTCTTCATCAACCGATCCAGCATCCCCAGTGCCCCAGGTCGGCGACAGTTGGGGTGCGCCAGATCCGATCCCCGAAAGCTGGGTTGCTCAAACCGATTTACGGGTCTACCAATTACCTGCGGCGAGTTGGGAAGCCCTAAGCCTATTGCTGCATAACTCTTGTTCAACCCATGCACCGACTCTCTCTGGTGATGCTGCTGGCGAGAGACCAAGCCACGAACGGCATCTCCTTTTCACGGGCGATCGCCCAGAGCAGAGTAGCCCGTCTCCGTCTGCCCCCAGCCAGCCTTCTCCAGCCCCAGCAAACACCCCATCTCAGCCGGCCCCAGATTTACCGCTAACCTTTCCAAAACCCATTCAGCGGCGAATTCTCGATGCCTTTCATCGCTATCCCTGGGTAGAACAGCAAAGCTCTTCTGACTGTGGAGCCGCCTGTCTTTCGATGGTGGCTCGATACTGGGGAAAACAACTGCCCATTCATTTTTTGCGAGAGCAGGCAAATGTCGGCCGCGCAGGTGCATCGCTCAAGAACCTGGCTAAGGGCGCAGAGCGGATCGGGTTGCAGGCTCGCCCCGTGCGGGCCAGCCTGGGGCGTTTGCTAAACCAGAGCAGCCCCTGGATAGCCCATTGGGAAGGCAATCACTATGTTGTGGTCTACCACGCCAGCCGCAAACGGATTATCATCGCTGACCCCGCTCATGGCAGGCGATCGCTCTCTAGCCAAGAATTTCAAGCACACTGGACAGGCTATGCCCTGCTGTTAGAGCCGACCAGCCAGCTCAACGACCTCGAAATTAAGCAAATCTCGCTGGGGCGCTACCTCAGCACTTTCATCCCCTATCGCATCATCGGGCTTCAGATTATTCTCGTCTCGCTCCTGATTCAACTCTTCAGCGTAGTAACGCCCTTATTCACCCAAATCATTCTGGATCAAGTCGTTGTCCAAAAAAGTCAAACCACACTCAACGCCTTTGTTATCGGTCTATTTCTGTTTGGTGTATGGAGCATTTGCATGGGGTCAGTTCGGCAATACTTGCTAACCCATCTGGCAAATCGACTCGACCTGACCCTCATTAGTGGATTTATTCGCCACACACTGCGGCTGCCGCTGCAATTTTTTGAGTCTCGGCGTGTGGGAGACATCCTCACCCGTGTGCAGGAAAACCGAAAAATTCAGAATTTTTTGATTGGCCAAGTCATGCTCTCCTGGCTTGACTTTTTGACAGGCTTTATTTACCTAGCCCTAATGCTCTACTACAACTGGCGGCTAACCCTGCTGGTGCTGCTGCTGATTCCACCGATTGTGCTGCTCACACTCGGCGCAACGCCATTTCTGCGGCGCGTATCCCGCCAGATTTTTCATGAAGCAGCAGAGCAAAACTCATCCCTAGTAGAGATGATGACAGGGATTGCAACGGTCAAATCCTTAGCCGCAGAACAAGAAATTCGCTGGCGCTGGGAAAATCATTTGGTTAACCAGATGAATGCCGGATTTCGCGGAGCCAAACTGGGCATTGGGCTGGGCGCAGCAAACGGACTGATCAACTCGATTGGGAGTACAGCATTGCTGTGGTATGGCGCAACTTTGGTCATTCGGGGGGATTTAACGATTGGCCAATTTGTGGCATTTAACATGATGATTGGTTATGTCATTAGCCCAGTCATTACGTTAGCCAATTTGTGGGATGAGCTTCAGGAAGTGCTAATTTCTGTTGAACGCCTAAATGATGTATTTGAAGCGAAACCAGAAGAATCATCCCAACCAGAAGTGTTGAAAGATAGATTAAGCGACGAAAAAAAGGGACAGAATGCAGTATTCTGTCCCCTAGTAAACAAAAAATGATGCCTGATGATAGCCTCATTTCCGAAGCTTGTCAAATCGATCTTGATGCAGCTTTGTCCGCATGACTATCCCGTTTTGAACTCGCGCTTGTTCTTTGAAATCTGGTTGACCTTTGTGTTGGACAAGGGCTTAACCAGCATGAGAGACTTATTTTACCGCCTAAATCGTACAGGTGTTGAGGTCGATATATCCACCTTTTCTAAAGCTTGCAAAACTCGAACGGATGGGCACTTTTGTCGAATCTATGCACAGTTGATTGAGCAAGTAAAGCGCAAACAGCCGACCGCGGCTCAGATACTTTTTCCGATTGATTCAACCATCGTTACACTTACCAGCAAGCTATTTTGGCTGCAAGGATATCACCAAGTTAAATTACTGAATGGAATCAACTTAGAGCAAGGATATTCGAGTGAATGCTTGATTCATTTTGGGCAAGGACATGATGCAAAGTTTGCCGATTCGATTAGCACGATGATTCCCGAAAACGGCATCGGCATCATGGATAGAGGCTTCGCAAGCTGGGAATTTCTCGACCAAATGAGTCTCACTCAAACAAAGTTTGTGGTGCGAATCAAGAACAATATGAAGACTGAACTTGACCACGACCGTTACCGCGTGGTTTGGTTCTGTGATTTGGAGAGTCGGAGCGAGTTTCGTCTGGCAACTAATGTCAATGAGATGAGCGACGAAGAAATCAGTGATACCTATCGGCATCGTTGGCAAATTGAGGTGTTATGGAAGTTTCTCAAGATGCACTTAAAGCTCGATCGTCTCATCACCAAGAATGTGAATGGGGTGAGTATTCAGATTTATATGGTGCTCATCACGTATTTAATCTTATTGTTAATCGAAATTCCAGCATTCTATGGCAGTGAATTGCTCGACAAGTTTCGGTATTTACAACTGGAACTGAGCCGTCGCTGCTCAATGGTTCATTGGAGCTACGATCTGCTGCCCGAAACACTCGTATGACTCTTGTAAGCTAAAATGTAAAGTTTTCTATCTGGATTCAACACTTCTGCATCCCAACAATTTCACCTGCCATTACCCAGGCTGCACGGGGCAGTTGTGTTTGAAAATGTGACATTTCGATATGGCGAAGACGAGGAACGCAACACGCTGCAAAATCTCTCATTTTCTACCCAACCAGGTCAAACGATTGCCATTGTTGGGCGGAGTGGTTCTGGTAAAACGACGCTAGTTAAACTGATTCAGGGACTATATTTTGCCAACCAAGGGCGTGTGCTGCTGGATGGACATGATATTCGGCACGTCCAGCTACATTCTTTGCGGTCGCAAATTGGCGTGGTGCCGCAGGAATGTTTTCTATTCTCCGGTACAATTCTCGAAAACATTACGCTGTATCGCCCTGAGTATTCACTGGAACAAGTAATTGAGGCGGCTAAATTAGCGGAAGCTCATGCGTTTATTCAGGCTTTGCCACTCGGCTATAACACCCCTGTCGGAGAACATGGTTCTACGCTGTCTGGCGGGCAGCGACAGCGAATTGCGATCGCCCGAGCGCTTTTAGGAAAACCAAGTATTTTGATTTTGGATGAAGCCACTAGCTCTCTAGATACTGAATCAGAACGACGGTTTCAGCGGAACCTTGTGCAAATCAGTCGCGATCGCACTACCTTTATGATCGCCCATCGACTTTCCACCGTCCGCAATGCAGACCGTATTTTAGTCCTCGATCGAGGCATCTTGGTGGAACAAGGAACCCACGACGCATTGATTCAGCAACAAGGTCTATATCATTATCTAGCCCAACAGCAGCTTGAGCTTTAGTCTGCGCGATAGACCTGTCACAGAGTTATAGATTTGTGACAGCCCTACCTTTCAGAACCGCATTCCAAAACCGTCATGCTGGTCATGCCACTCTGCATCACTTTTGTGGAGCAATGCGTGCTTTAGCAATTTTTAGCCAAATTTGTTTTTGGGCAAATTCTGTCATTTTTGTATTCCGGAGATCTTTTGAATCGCAAGATCTTCGCCTAGACTCTTTGAGCAATCTACATCCTGTAAAAGCTGATACAGAAAACTGCCAATTTGGCAGCTAGCCACTCAGAATTCTCTTAGGATATTCCTAACTTTACTTTATCCAATCAGGAAAGTTGGTTTGAGTTTCGCCCCGTCTGCACTTCAGACTTTTCTTCAGTCCCCAGAAGGTAAATACTAAGTCACTGCTTATGTTCCTAGACGAACAGCCCGCCAGTCAACCAGGACTCAATGCCACTTCAGAAACAACGACGGATGATCCTCGTTCCCCTTCAGAAGCCCTCCCGCCCGCTTGGAGTCAATCGCTGCAATCTGTGCTAGATCAGCCTCCTGCGTCGCTGCCAGGCCGTATGGTTGGAGTTGGGCTGGCATTTTGCTGTGTTTTTGCAGCTTGGGTCTGGTTTGGCAAAGTGCAAGACGTGAGCCAGGGGGTGGGGCAATTGGTTCCCCAGGGGCGCGTCTATAAGGTGCAGCCAGTCAGCCAAGGTGAAGTTATGCGGCTGCTAGTTCAGGAGGGCGATTTTGTGAGGGCGGGGCAAGTCTTGGCTACGCTCGATAGCCGAATGCTTGAAGCGGAGGTGAGTCGCCTCCAGCAGAGCCTTTCTGCATATCGCCTGCAACTGATTCAGAGCCAGGAATTGCTGCATCGCACGGCGCTAGAGGCGGAGATGCGGTGGGCGATCGCCAAAAGTCAGGCGCAAGTTCAATCTGCGTCCCTTGCAGAGGCTCAGGTTGCCGTCGCGACCCAGCAAGAACTGCTGAAGCAGACTGAAATCGACCAGACTGCATATCAAGCGCGTCTGGCACGCCTAAAGCCGCTGGTAGAGGCAGGCGCGATCGCCCAGGAACAATTGTTTGAGGTCGAACAATCTTTGCGCGATCGCCAGCGTGTGCAGATTCAAAGCGAAGGAGATTTGCAGCGGGCGATCGCCAGTGCCCAAAGATATCAGGCAGAATTCGCCCAGCAGCAATCGGAGGTTCAGCGGAGCCACCTAGAAAAACGTCAGCGTCTCCAACAAATCCAGGTCAACGTATCTGAGCTAGAGGCAAAAATTAAGGAAACAGAAACACTGCTCAATGCCGCTGAAACCCAGATCCAGTCTACGATACTGACTGCACCCATCGCGGGAACCGTATCGGCACTACATATCGACAACGTAGGCGAAGTCGTCCAGCCCGGACTCACGATTGCCGAAATTGCCCCCATCGACTCACCCTTGGTGCTTTCTGCCAAAATTCCAAATCAGCAAGCGGGCTTGGTTCAGGTTAGAATGCCCGCTCAGGTCAAAGTAGATGCTTTTCCGTATCAAGAATACGGCGTTTTGTCAGGCACAGTATTGACCGTATCGCCAGCTGCCAAAGACGATCAGCGCTTGGGCCCTGTTTACGAGGTAGAAATTTCCCTAGATCGTTCAACCATTCGCCATCAAGGTCAGACCATCTTACTGCGAGCCGGGCAAACCGCCACCGCCGAAATCATCCTGCGGCAGCGTCGAATTCTCGATGTGCTGCTTGACCCCTTTCAAAAGCTCCGAAAAGATAGCCTCAAGATGTAAAAATGCGGTTCGATTGAACTCTGAAAATCTATGTCAATCGGACAGAATGTCAATCGGACAGAATAGTACTTCATCGGCAATGCCCAATCTTGAAGTCTCTGCACTATTTTAATCCAATTTCTATTTTAATCCAATTTGTAGGAGAGTCCTGCTGTGAATTCAAACCTCTCAAGTCGCCTGGATAAGACAATGAATCCCGAACAATTCAATCAGGTTGTATCAGCCATTCTAGAGGGCAAGTATTCTTGGGCTTGCCTGTTGATTCTTCAGTTTGCGGGATACAATCCACTGCACTATATCCCCTACCGCACCTACAATCGCTTGATGAAGGAAAACAATCCGCATAAAAAGCAAAAGACAACATCGGAACTTTCCAAGCCACAGCCGCCCCAAGAAACATTATCTCTTCAGGACTGCATTACCCGGCTCGAAGACCTGGGCTATCTGGAACCTTTGAAAGAAGTTCAGGCAGAGGTTCGCGGGGGAGATTGTTGGATCGAGGGCGATCGCCCCTGGTTCAAAGTTTCCCTTTGGAATTAACACCATTTGAATTCCATCATTCCCCCGGAACTAGCCCCAACATCTTGTTTCTCATCTATCTCTTGGAACTCAAGATTTAGAAATCATAGCAGGCGCAACTTCGTTCAATGCACAAACCCTTCCCTCAGGAAAAACCATGCTAATTCACAACCTAGATTATCTCGAAAAAGTAGACGAAGCCTCAAATCTCGTCGGAGGCTCAGCCAATTCTAGCGATCTGTTGATTGAGCTTTCTGGTAGAAACTTACTCCTCAAACAAGGAGAGTCAATCTTGTTTAGTAGCCCTGTGTCACCTCCTCAAACAATCACGATCTCTTTTCAGAATGTAGACTCTCCTTTTGTATTCAGCAGCTCTGTTACAGAAGTGATTAATGGCGTGACAACCACCAACTGGACGCTCTCCACTCAATCGCTGAATTTCCCGACCCCCATTGTTCGTCCCCCCCGCCGCCGAACCGGCCTTTTCTAAGAAATTTGCACTGCAATTTGCAATCTAGAATCAAGAGGATAGGAAATCCATTTCTATCCTCTGTTTTGGCAATCATGATTATTCTCAAAGAGAACATTTGTTCTCTTGAGTGGCACTACGGATGAAACCGCTGGGAGCCTCTAAGCGTGGGACTGGCGAGACAAAATCGAACATTCAAGATTGAGAACTGATCTCAGGAGCAACAATTTCAAGACATGAAATCTATGCAGAGAGCCTAAATTCCTGAATTCTATATTTGCCAGGTGTTTTTTAATCAGATCTGTCATTTTTATCATTCAAATCTGTTATCCAAGCTTCTCATTCGCTCAAAGCTATGTAAATTCAAAATATGCCAAAATGGCAACCTCAAACAAGTCAATCTCATAAGATATAAACAACATCTCAATTAAGAGATGTGCATCTAAAACAACTCACCTATATGGGAGAAAGTCAATGATTATTGCTGAGCTAAACTATCTGGAAACCGTTGCTGAAGCAGGTGTGCAGGGTGGAACCTTCTATCGTCCGGGTCGCAACCTGTCCAGCACCTACACTCAAGATGACAAAGTAAGTGTTCGTTTTGACACGACCAATCGCTTTGAAACTGTCATCAAAGCTCCTGGCAACGTTCATAATATCTCTGCATCTGCTGGTGCGAAGGGTGATGCTATTGTTCGCTATGATGCTTACTCCTTTACGAAGGCAGATACTCTAGCTGTAGTTGACGACAAGGGCAACTCCTTCTCGCTCAGCACTTCGGCTGCTCTGATTAACTGGTAGTTTGTTCCATCTCAGAGTGCGGATGCAATCTCGATTGCGTGGATCTTTCATGAAAGAAGAGCCATCTCAAGCATCTCAAAACCCGCTCTCTATTTGAGAGAGATCAGGAAGCCGTCCACTGAAGGCTGAGAATGTTCTGTCTTTAGTGGACGCTCCTTTTCTAAATTGGATCTGTGTTGGATCTGCCTTGGATCTGCGTTGGACCTGTAGTGTCATTAATCGCCAATCTAAAATCCAGAATCGATATAGGCCAGAGTTTCCGATGTCTCTACTAAATTCCCAAGGTGTAAAGCCCTTCGAGAAGGCTCAAGCGGGTCTTTCTCCTCCAGGATTGCTCAAGATTCAAGACTTACCTCACCTTAAAGCAATACCCGATCTAGACGGTTGTCTGGGCCCAAGCGATTGTGTGGGTGGATATGCAGCCACCGATACGTTTGCTGAAACTGGACTAGGATATGCCTCAGCGGGGGCGATCGCCTTTGCGTCTGGAGAGTATGCTCTAACCAAAACTCGCACGGTTGCAGTGGTTCGACAGATGCCGCGAGTGACGATTAGCCGCGCTTCGGCTACGGCCGTAGCCATCTCGGTTACTCCAGACGGAATCGATCGCAGCTTCAGCCGCTCTCGTTCTGTTTCGGTATATGTTTCCTAACTGGGCAATAGCGTTTTTGAAGCCATTGCTTTTGAAGCTCGCGAGGGACGCGGGTGACCAGCCTCCCTTGTGAGGAGCAGTGCGTGATCCAAGCGTAATTCGACGCGCAAGAAATGCAGCATCCATCCAGCGACCTGTTGAGATGCGGCAATTCAGACTTGATGGACAGATTGCAGGCGTTACAGGCAGTGACATCATGAGCCTTGTATTTTATTCTGGTTTACCCGATCTAGACTCGCTGTTCGGTGCCGCTTCTACAGACAGCTCTATTCTGGACGGTTCCGTGATCAGCACCTCAAGCAGTAGCGCTGTTGCCTACGTGAATGCCAACGGGGCTGGCGGCAGTAGCAGTTCCTCTGCGACATCTCCCTTGGGCACAAGCAGCAGCAGCGATAGCGTGTTTGTCCCTGGCGCAACCTCTATCAGCGCTGGTGCATCTGCCAATACGACTCCTGGGAAGCCACCCGAAACAACGGCAGTCGTGACGGTTCCTGCTGCCGTTCCTGGAGAGCCGCTGGAAACAATCGCAGTGGCGACGGTTCCGGCATCGCTGAATTGGGCTGATCTAGATTTTGCAGATGTTGCTCCACTGCTGCCAGAGTTAGTTGTGGCGATGGGTACAGGTGATTGGGACTATGCCCAAGACGGCGCGTCGGTCAAGAAGGCCGTTGGCAATTCAGAAGGCAATCAGTTATCTGGCACATCCGAGCAAGATTGGCTGGGAGGAAAGGGAGGGGGCGATCGCCTCTTCGGCAAATGGGGCAACGATGTGTTGCAAGGCGGTGCTGGCCCCGATGTCCTGCTGGGCGGACTGGGAATGGATGTGCTGCTGGGAGGCAGTGGAGACGATTTGCTAGATGGTGGCGGCGGCATTAATCTGCTGATTGGCGGTAGAGGGGCAGACACTTTTAGATTGAGCGGAACAGCCGCTAAAATCAAAGACTCTCAACCCAGTATAATTGCTGATTTCAATGCATCTGAGAGTGACAAAATTCAACTGCTGACTGGTCTTTTGCTTCGAGACTTGAACCTTGTGCCTATCACTTTTACGGATCAAAGTATCCGTAGTGCCACGCTAATTACGGTTGGAATGGGGGCAGAGACAACGCTTTTGGCAGTGGTGCTGAATACTGTCATCAATGATGGCTCGAGCCACGGAGTGACAACGACTCTGACGAGCGCTGATTTTCTGGCATCAACTTAAAATGGGCTGCTTTTTGACCTGAATCCTGATATTTTTTACCTGTCTATTTCCTGTGTTCTTGCGTCAAATTTATTGACCCCTTTAGGGAGTAGTTCATGCAAGACCGGTGTTCACAAGAAGAAGTTTAAATTTTCATCGCAATGATTCAGAAAAACTATAAAATCTCACTAATTTCAGATTCAGATTTTGAAGTGTGCTTTTTTAAGCAGAAAATCAGTGCGTTTGTGCTGAGCAGGAGTAGCTTAGACGAAAGTTGTTTCACGATATGGCTTAGTTATGCTGTCAAGTTTGGATATGATAGATTTTGCGGGTACATCCTTGAGTGCTGAAGATATTGTAGATTGTCTCAGACGTAATCTACAGATTCGGGATGTCTGCCAACAGATTATTTATCGCTCTATCATCGAGCAAGCAGCCATAGAATATCAAATTGAAATTGCTCCGGAGGAGATCCAGTCTGCCGCAGATCAAATGCGTTATGAGATGCGGTTGGAAAGTGCGGCTCAGACTTTAGAATGGCTGTCGGAACAGCTTATTTCTCCCCAGCATTGGGAACAAGGAATTCGCGATCGCCTCTTGCTAAAAAAACTGCAAAACTCCCTTTTTTCAAAGGACGTAGATCGGGTATTTGCCCCGAATCGGTTGGATTATGAGCAAGTTTTTATCTACAGAATTCAGGTGCCCTATCGCCCCCTTGCCCAAGAACTGTTGTATCAAATTGAAGAGGGCGAACTGAGTTTTTATGAAGCGGCGCACTTGTATGATGTAGACGAAGAAAGACGGTTGCGATGTGGCTATGATGGGCGACTGGGTCGCTGGGATTTTCCACCCGATATCGGCTCTGCTGTATTTGGGGCAGCGCCCAATGAGTTGTTGGGCCCCTTTCCTGTGGGGCAAAGCTATGACCTGTTAATGGTAGGCGGTTTCTTGTCGGCTGAACTCAATGATGAAACTCGTGGTGCGATTCTAGATCGCATGTTTCAAGAGTGGCTAGAGAGTGAATTTATTCACTTCTCGTACTACCAAAATCACTCCTAAGCCTGAATCTTTCAATCATCTCAGGGCTAATACAGAAGCTTTTTCAAAATGGGTTGGCGATCGCCCAATAGAAAATAGAGTTTTGCAAAAATCTGCCAGATTGGCAAGCCTAAAAAATGATTGTTTTATAAGTTTAGGGATGGGATATTTTGTCGGACTGATTGTCATCTCTGATCGCTCGTGTCTGACTATTTCAACTGATCTTTAAAGGGAGTAGCTAGAGATGGAACATCCGTTTAATTTGAGCCTCTCAACCCTGAAGACGCTCGATCTTGAGTTTGAAGATGACTTAGCTTCTGCAATGGCATCGGATCTCAGCGGTGGCCTCCGATATATCACGCGGCGAGGGGGAGAACAGGGCGGTGTGCCCTCGGTTCGTCCTCCCAAACCAGTTCCTATCGATCCGGTGATCCCACATCCTCCCGTTACGACTAAGGCGATTGGCGAGGAAGGGGGGTGGCAGCCGCCCGAAGTTACCACTCTAGCGCTAGGCGAGGAAGGGGGCTGGGCGACGACCTTGGCGCTGGGTGAAGAAGGCGGCTGGACTGAGTGGTAGGTAAGCCTGGACGGCCCGTTGAGGTGTGCATGAATGTTCTGATTTTGGGCGATCGCACTGACCCTCATGCGGCCCATGTGGGTCAGGCCGTTGCCCAGGCGGGGGCATCGGTTTACTACTGCAATACTCAGCACTTTCCGACGCGCATCCAGCTTTCCTGGAGTCCGTCTGCCCATACTGGGACGATTATGTTGCCTGAGGGCGATCGCCTCGATTTACACCAAATTCACAGCATTTTTTGGCGCAGTTTCTATGGCGTGCAGGTGCCGCCACTGCAAGATGCCCAGCAGGCCAGCATTGCCCACAAAGATGCGCTGAGTGCGCTGCGATCGCTGATGCAGGCTTGCCCGGCCTACTGGATCAATTCATGGCAAGCGTACCAGTTTCATCAAGAAAAGCCTTTACAACTGCATCGAATTGCCCAACTGGGCGTGCCGATTCCGCCGACACTGATTAGCAATGATCCGCAGGCGATTTTGCAATTCTACGAGTCTTATCCAGACCTGATTTTTAAGCCAGTGTACGGCGGCGCATACACCCAACGAATCACGCCCGACCACCTGAACTTAGATCGGCTGGAACTAGCCAGTAAGATCGCCCCCGTCACGCTTCAAGAATATGTTCCAGGTACAAATGTCCGCAGCTACGTGATTGGTGCTGAGGTCTACACGGCAGAAATCCGCAGCGACGCAGTAGACTTCCGAGAAGATGCCGCCGCCACGCTAATCCCTGCTATCTTGCCAGAAGCCGTGCAGCAGCAGTGTGTGGCGATCGCCCACTGCTTATATCTGGAATGGACAGCAATTGACTGGCGGTTGACACCCGATGGGCAATATGTCTTCTTAGAAGCAAACCCTAGCCCCATGTTTCTCCACTTCGAACGGCAAACCGGATTTCCAATTACGCAACTGCTGGTAGAGCGACTGATCGGTTGAGCATCAGATAATGAGCGTAAATAAACATTAAACCCCACGACAGAACCCGGCGAGCTTAGCCACCGGGATTCTGTTCAGTTTGCGGATGTCTCAGCAGGATTTATCCCTGAAACTTCTCCACAATGCGGCGCATCGCCTCGTTCACGTTTTCGCGGCTATTGAAGGCGGAAATGCGGAAGTAGCCCTCGCCTGCCGCACCAAAGCCCGAACCCGGCGTGCCGACGACGTTGCAGGTGTGCAGCAGCTTGTCAAAGAAATCCCAGCTTGACAAACCGTGCGGCGTTTTCACCCAGACGTAGGGCGCGTTCACGCCGCCGTAGACCTGAATTCCAGCATTTGTTAACTGTTCCCGAATAATGCGGGCGTTTTCCATATAAAAGTCGATTAGAGCGCGGGTTTGAGCCTTACCTTCGGGTGAGTAGACCGCCTCTGCGCCGCGCTGCACGATGTAGGACACGCCGTTGAACTTAGTGGACTGGCGACGGTTCCACAGGCTCCATAACTCCACGTCAGAACCATCAGCCGCCTTGCCCTTGAGGGATTTGGGAACGACAGTGAAGGCACAGCGAGTGCCCGTGAAGCCCGCATTTTTGGAAAAGGAGCGAAACTCGATGGCACACTCCCGCGCTCCTTCGATTTCGTAAATGGAGTGGGGCAGCGACGGATCGGTGATAAAGGCTTCGTAGGCAGCGTCAAAGAAGATGATGGAGCCGTGGGCGCGGGCGTAGTTCACCCAATCCGCCAAGTGTTCTTTCGTTGCGGTTGCTCCCGTCGGATTGTTGGGGAAGCAAAGGTAGATCAGGTCTACTTTTTGGCTGGGGATTTTGGCAGTGAAATTATTTTCCGCGCTGATGGGTAGGTAGACGAGACCGCCATATTCGCCGCGCTCGTTGGCATCGCCCGTGTGCCCTGCCATCACGTTGGTATCGACATAGACCGGATACACGGGGTCAGTGACGGCAATTGTGTTGTTGCTGCCAAAGATGTCCAAAATGTTGCCGCAGTCGCACTTGGAGCCGTCGGAAACAAAGATTTCGTCGGCGCTGATGTCGCAGCCGCGTGCTTGGAAGTCGTGGGTGGCGATCGCCTCTCGCAACCAGCCATAGCCCTGCTCTGGCCCATAGCCTTTGAACGTGGCGCGGTCGCCCATGTCTTCCACGGCTTTGATCATGGCGGCGCGGCAGGCTTCGGGCAAGGGTTCGGTCACGTCGCCAATGCCCAGCCGGATGATCGGTGCGTCAGGATTCGCCGCCGCAAAGGCATTCACCCGCCGCCCGATTTCGGGAAACAGATAGCCCGCTTTGAGCTTCAAGTAATTATCGTTGATGGTCGCCATAGTCTTTTGCGTCTAGTCGCTTGCGTCTGGAGAATCGTCTCAATAATTTAAGCCTCAATCCAGCTTACGGCAAACCCTGGTGCGCTAACCTGTGCTAAGGAAATTTCTGTAAAGGTTCGGTGTGCGGAGAAGCATGATCAAGAGTCCGTTGCGCTATCCGGGCGGCAAGTCGAGGGCGATCGCCCAGATTTTGCCCCTGCTGCCAGAGTGCATTGCCGAATTTCGCGAACCATTTGTGGGTGGCGGGTCGGTGTTTCTCGCCGCAAAACAGCAGCTACCGTTTTGGTCAGATCAAACGCCGCGCCTGTTTTGGATCAACGACCTGAACCGCGACCTGGTTTGCTTTTGGAAGACTGCCCGCGATCAGAACGAGGCACTGGTCAAAAAAGTGTCCTGGCTGCGTTCCAGTTTCCCGACCGGGCGTGAACTGTATACATTCCTGCTGGATGAACGAAACAGTTCCACAGATTTTGATCGCGCTGTTCGCTTTTTTGTGATGAACCGCATTACGTTTTCGGGTGTGATGGATTCTGGCGGCTATTCGCAGCAGGCTTACGAGCGGCGCTTTACCGAATCGGCGATCGCCCGCCTTGCCAAACTGCCTGGCTTACTTTCAGGCGTACAGATTACGCAGGGTGATTATGCAGAGCTACTGCAAAAGCCGGGTAAAGACGTATTTATCTTCCTCGATCCGCCTTACTTATCTGCTACGCACTCTAAACTCTATGGAGTAAAAGGCAACTTGCACACGGCTTTCGACCATGTGCGATTTGCCAAAGCGATGCAGCGCTGCCCCCATCGCTGGCTGATTACCTATGACGACTCGCCGGAGGTTCGTTCTCTATTTCGGTTTGCCACGATTGTGGAATGGGAACTGCAATACGGCATGAACAATTACAAACAGGCGATCGCCGCCAAAGGTAAAGAGCTATTCATCAAAAATTACTGAACGAAACCTAAAAAATCACTCGACTGAGGGATGGGCAAACTATCCGGACGGAGCATCAGCCTACGGCGATAGATCTATTACTATAGTCGCAGATTGGCGAAAGGCTGGAGTTCCATGTTCACATCCCTGGTTTGTAAATCCCGGACGCGCGTTGCTATAGCATCTACCTTACTTTCCGTAGCGCTGCTGGCGGGATGTGGTTCTACACCTTGGCTGTCTCCTGCGCCCGTGGAGTCACCCACAGCATCACCCAGTCCCTCGGAACCCAGTGGCGGGGCGATCGCCCAATCTCCTGCTGTAACCCTAGACACCACGATCGTTCCTGGCGAACGCTTTGGCCCCGTGACGGAAAATACAACGCGGCAGGATTTGGCAGCCCAATTTGGCGAAGCCAACCTAGAAGATAAAGAAATTGGCATGGGCGAAGGCGAAACCGAACTGGGAACCGTTGTAAACCTCGGCCCAGACCGTTCCTTCACCATTATTTGGGGCAACCCAGAACGCACCGAAGCCGCCGCCGTCATGAACCCTGGCCCAGCCTGGCGCACACCAGAAGGCATTGGGGTGGGAACCTCGTTTGCAGAGCTACAGCAAAAGCTGGGCCCCTTCAAGTTCTATGGCTTTGACTGGGACTATGGCGGTACAGTGTTGCTAGAAGGAACCGAACTGCGGGACTACTATGGGCTGTTGGTGATGCGGCTACACATGGATGACACAGCCCGCACCCAGTCCGCTGCTGACTATCAGGCGCTGATTGGCGATGAACTATTTGAGTCCAGCAATCCCCATGCCCAAAAGCTGAACCTGACGGTGGGCGAATTGCTGGTGTCTTTGCGCGAGACGAATAATTAATGAGCTAACTGTAAGGTGCTGGCTGAGCTTCCATCAGGCGTTATCCATCGAGCTTTCGTGGTGTGCCAATGGCAGATTGATCGGGGCAGATTTACCAAGAGTTTGCGCTGCTGGCTCCGGCCCTGTCGTCTAGCGAACCAGGTCGAGTCATCGGCGTGGGCGATCGCCCCATCGGGTGATTTCTCAAAAAACTCGCCCCAATCAAGCCAGGAACCCTTGACAGAAAAACTCAAAACAGTAACAATAGATACAGAAAAGAAATCGTTCATCTCTTTCCGCTGTCAGCTTCAACCAGCCCGATCCGCTGAAAGAGACGGAAGTAGGGAGCAATCCCGAAGGAACGCGCCTCACCCTTACCCTTCAACAAGAGAGGCGAATCCTATGAAACTCACCTATCGTGGCATCACTTACGACTACAATCCCCAACCCCTGAACCTGAACAATAGCCACCCGACTACTACTGAACTGAAGTTCCGGGGCAACGAATACCAGACCAATCAACCTGTTGCAACTGATCCTGCGGCGACTGTTCCTGCTGTTGCACCGGCACCTATGACCCAGCCCGCAGCCCCCGTTTCCATCGAAGAGAGAGCGCGGGAGCTGATGATGAATCACCACAAAACGGTGAAGCGCCGTCAACAAGCGATGCTGACCCGTTTGGCTGCCAACGTCGGGCTAGATGCCGGAACCACGAGCCAATACTGGGGACACATTCAAGGCAAGGTGCAGCCCGGTTTCTGGGACAGCTACGACCGCAGCCACGCCAGCATTAGCTAGGGTCATAGCAGGTTCTCATCTGCTTCTCATCTCCGCTCCACCAGCCCTTCGCATTTCCTAAAAGTTAGCTGGTTGCAGGCACTCCCATCGGGGGTGCCTTTTCTTATGCCGATTCCTCGGTATCGAATGAAATAGGGTAAACATCGTCACAATTTGTAGATTTTTTGTAGATTTTTGCAAAGTTCCCCAAATCCTCGCCGTGCTTCTGCTGCTAATTTTTTAGAAAAAATTAATCTTTAGCCTTAATAATGTGATCCAGACAACAATGACGGGCATAATGTTAGTTAACATACGGTTAACCCTCCTATATACAGCAGTGCCTTAGCCAAGGAGGACTGCATTTTGGAGGTCGTTCACCTGACCGGACTGACTTAACTGTTGCAACGATGAAGTATCAAGACTTTGGTCTGATTACCGTAGGACAACGCCACACCCGATCGCTAGATGCAGAGGGAGCCGAGTTTACCTGGCGTTCCGACTGGGTAGAACTGACCCTAACCTTTCGCAATCCCTCCCTGGCTGAACAATGGGCCGTCGAGTCTGGCGTTTTTGAGGTTGCCCTTAACGTCGTCGAACAAGTCCCCTTTCTCTGCTTTCGGATTTTCCAGGTTGACAAGTACGCCGGGCCCGGACAAACAAAGCCCGCAACCCTGATTCTCCCCTGGCAGGAGTGCCCCTTTCACCTCTGTCAACTCCATCCAGAGCAACTGCCTAACTTTGACCCTGTCTTGCACAATCCCAACTTTCAACTGCCCCTGGCGGTGGTGCTGACTGATTTGGAAACCAATCGAGTGAGAGCTGTGCGGCAATTTGCCCTCGGTTCTTTTCTGTCTCGCTCCTTTGTGGAGGCTTTGCTAAAAACATTCCCTCACTACACTCGCCTCTCCTACCCAAACGCCGTTGACCGCATCCTGGCAAAGCATCAGATAAACACGATTGGTGATAGCGCCCGGATTCGATGTCGTTCAGAGCAGTAGCGTGGCAGAAAGCACGAATCGTTGTACGACAATGCCGCACAACGATTCACTCTAGAGGAGACGTTTCCGGGTCTAGCGAGCGCTACGAACTTTTTCCCAGGCGTAGTGAATTACCGCTTTGTTCTGATCCCAGGTGCCGGGGTTCTTCTCTTCCCAAATGCGGCGAGCGTCTTGCTCCACGGCAGACCAAGGGCTGCTGCGGAAGGGTTCGCGAGTAGCCAGGCTGTAGCCATAGTTCAGGGCCGGGCGAAGTTCATCATACTGAACGCCCTTGTTGGACAGCTTCTCGTTGTAGAAAGCGCGGAAATCGGCATCATAGTCAGCAAAAGGACGGGCTGCCGGGATTTCCTCAATCTCTACATCCTGACGACGGAGGGTTTCCTTGATGGTTTCAATCTTCTCGGCAACTTCCTTACCCAGAACAATCTCTTCAACCACCCGAGCAGTTTTGCCAACTAGGGCGATTTCATCCATCTCCACCATCTCGAAGGAGCGCTCCTGGAACAAATCAGGGCGAATTTCGACCTGGCGGTTCACAGGGCGACGGCTGACGCGCAGGGTCTCATCGCGCAGAGCCACATTCTGAGAGACTTCACGCTCAGTGACAACGGAATAAATCCGCATCCGGCCCCGCTCAACGGCGGTCTTGCCGACTTGCAGATCTTCTTCGATCACTTCTAGAACGTTTTCATCCCGTGCAGGATCGCTGAGGGTCAGGTTCGGATTTACTTTCCTGAGTTCGGCAACTCGATCAGCAATCACAACCATGTTGAAGTTGGACATGATTTCGGCTGCGCGAGTAGCGGTACTGTCGGTCACGTTTGCAGTGATAATCGTGCCGCCTTGACGAACCCCTTCCAAATACACTTCGGCATCGGAAGCGGGCAGATTTCTGCGAAGATTCTCCAGCTTGGGCACGTCATCTTCGTCGTCGTTGGTCAGAATGTCCAGGTCTGCCAAGGCAAATCCTTCATCATGCAGAGCGGTATAAGCACGCATCCCTTCTTCGCGATCATCAAACAAACCAATAACAGTTTTCATGAATTCGTCCTTTCGTGACTAACGATATGGGGTCAAAACGTAACCGAATCCCCTGTTCTCGCTACAAGGGCTACCTTTAGATAGGCTGGATAACACCTATCTCAACCGAGGAGAAAGCTCGTACTATAAATCTTTTGAAAAAACCTTTACTCTCAAGGAAAAGCTTAAAGAACGAACTATTCGCTACTATCCTCAAAGCTGATCTGCTCAATATCTGCAACCTCATAGCGCAAAGTGATTGCCTGAGGAATACTCTCTGTGACTCGGCGCTTTGAAATTCGCACCTCTTCTCGAAGCAAAAGCTGCTTTCTGCTCACCAATACTTCTTCCAAGATGGGGATAATTTGTACACCGTTTTCTTCGCGAACTTGCGGTGGGTCACCTTGGATGGGCTGGTTTCTAGGAATATGTTCAACGATCAATTCCTCACGCATCACTGGTGATTCAAGGACTTGCTCTACTGTGTCAAATCTTGTGCGTACCTGTACCTTGCCGCGAGTGACTTGTTGAACAGTTAAAGCCGCTTCTTCGGCCATTATCGGTATGACAATCTCTTCATCAGGAATAGCCTCACGATTAGAAACGGCACTAGAAATTGGAGGCTGATTGGACTGAAATGGTACGCTTGAAGCAACGGCTAAAGTCTCTTCAGGTGTTGTACGAACTTGAGTCTCTACTTGGGTTGCTGCTCCTGCTGACCGTGCTTCGTGATTGATTGAGGCATTCGTTTGAGGCGCTACTTGAAAGTCTACTGCGGGCTGAACATAGTTGGGTGGCTCATTCTCAAACGCGGTACGTTCAACTTCAACAGAGCCTCTTTGAACTGCTACTACTTGCTGGACCACCGTTGTAACCAGCCTTTTAGAGATCCGCACTTCTTCCCGTAAAATAAGCTGCCTTTCGGCAACAGCAACTTCCTCAAAAATGGGAATAATATGAACGTCGTTTTCATCCCTTTCTGTAGGGATTTCTCCCTCGATCACTCGATTGAATGGAACCCGCTCTACAACGACTTGTTCATGCACAAGGGGTGCATTGACTATCTCCTCGCGACTTTCTACTCGCTTATTAACTCGAATTTTGCCCCGCTCAACCTGCTGCTTGCTAACAGACACCTCTTCTTGAATAACCGAAAGAACTTCCTGCTCAGCAGGAAAAACTTCTCGCTCAGCAGGAGTACTAGAGGTAGAGTCAGGTGGTGTAGGAGTTAAATCGGGCAAGTTAGATGTTTCTTCCATGAGAGAGTTGATCGTAGAATCGCTTGCTGCGGACTGCTGACTGGCAGGCTGATGGCTGGAATAGGGAGTCTCGGCTGAGGAGCTTCTTTGCTGCATAGATTGCCGTCGAGACCGTAGCAGAATGAGTAGCAATAACCCTAGAAAAGGTAACAGTAGCCATAGCCAAAAGGGGAAACCCACAAGTAGCTGATTGCTGGGGTCTGCGGGTAAAAACCTGCTCCGTGGACTATTTCCTGGTTCCATAGAAACTGATACGCCGTCCGTCGCTGATAAATTTGCGATCGCCCAGGGAGCTATCTGCGCCACAGAAGCGTTTAGGAGGAAAGCTTTCCTTTGAAGAACAGTTTGATGCTTACAGCATTTTCTTGCGGGGTGAGGCACACGCTGCCCTCACGAGGCAAGGGCTTATTGACCATCCGTGTGCCTCACTAGCTTCAAAAATGCTGTAGCCTGATTCTGGAATACGAATGGATAGGTCGTCGCAATCACAACTTCTAGCCCAGCGGAGCCAAGACGCACATTTGCAGATGTAAGCATTGCAGCCACATTGTCTTTGTAATGGGCGATCGCGGTAGCAAAACCATAAATGCTTATCAAAGATGCCTATCAAAGCTGGTAGAAACACTGGCAGTAGAAAGAGATTACAGCTCCGACTGTCCACGCACACTCTTGTCACACAACACAACCCCAAAAAGCATCACTGGTTAATAGTCAACCCGCTGCTCTATGGGATATGTCTATGGAACATGCAGGCTAATCAGTTGAAGGAATCTCGATATCAGCCCCAGACCAAGCCGTAATACTAAACCCCTGAAGTTTCCAGAAGGAACCAGGCTCCTGGCTCAAACATTCTAAACAACATCAGGACTTAAGAACCGTTCATGAAATCTAGCGAAACCAGAGTTACTGAAGCTTTGAATATTAAAACCATACTTATCCTCAAGTGGTATGTTTTCCAGGCTACTTAAGAACAATCAAGGATCAGACTCGACAGCGGAACACCTCGACTGCACTACATTTCAGCGCTGCAAGTACGCAATGCAAAGACACCCTGAGAATGAAGCAAACCACGGTGTTCTCTTAAGGACTCCAAACCCTATTTGAGGCTAGCCTATTACGGCAAAAAAGCAAGGTTTGGTGGCGCACAATTTGTGAGTATGCACCTGCACATTTTGAGCAAACTTGTGCAGCAGCTAGCATTTCTCGCTCTGTAGCAAACTAAACTTGCCTGAGATCAAAGTCTTTCAGACAGGTGCATAAAGGTGGATAAAAATCAAGTTCAACGAGAGATCGCATAGTCGGAACCGGAGAACCGAGAACAGGGTGAGATGATTGTGATGATCTGAGACTGAATGGCCTGATTGCAGCACTGATCGTCATGTTGCTCTCCATCAGTGGAGCCGTCATGTGGTGGCAGCGTCGCCCCAAAGAATCAGGACTGATTGGTGCTCCAGCAATGCCCCCCTATGTGCAAAGCTGGCGAGTACCGTTGGCGATCGTGGCTGTCATGGGGCTGGCATTTCCATTAGTCGGTCTTTCATTAGTGATTGTGCTATTGCTCGACTATTTTGTGTTGTCCCGCATTCCCGCCCTCAAGCGAATTTTTAACTGAGTTGAGTTCAATGAATGAAACGTTAAAGAAACGGAAAAAAGTATCGGTGGGAATTGGCGCTCATGGAGTAGTTGCGATCGGGGTGTCTGCACACGGAGTTGTGGCGATCGGGGTTGTCACACATGGCATTGTCTCGATCGGGCTTGTCTCAATGGGGATATTCTCCTTTGGCTTGGTCTCGATGGGGCTTCTAAGCTCAGGATTGGTGACGATGGGGTTGGCGGCGTTTGGTCAACACAGTATGGAATTGGTGCAACCCGCTCAGAACCAGCACGATACTCATCATCACCATTCGCCATGAATGTACCAGGCAAGAAAGTTAAGCATTGGAATGGCAATTCGTAAGTTTCTTGCCTGAACTGTGTTAACTAACGCACTGCCATCAAAATCCGATCGTCAAATCGTTGCCAGATGGTACTCACCTCTCGAAATCCTGCCTCTTGCAGGGCTGCCTCATGAATGACTAGCGTTGGCTCATGCTCGGTAAATCGAGGTTGAAAGCGTCGGTGTCTCTCGGTTAGCAACGCTTTGAGGTCTGCTTCTTGCTCGATCGCCTGCCACCACTGCTGCCAGTCTTCCTGGTTTCTCTCTGAAAATGCTTGCTCTTCCTGCTGTGCCTGCACCGCTTTTGCTAACCGTTGAATGGTGGCTAAGTGTGGCGGAAAGTAGAGATGATCACCGTTGAGAAACACACCACTCGGACGCAGAACTTGACCAAGTTTTTGATAGAGATACACCAGGCGATCGATCGGCAACCAGTGTAATGCAGTTGTGGTTAAAACGGCATCCACCTGAGTGTCACCCATTTGTTCTAGCCAATCATCTTGCGTTAAATCTGCTTCGATCCAACGTAGTCGATCGCCCATTGCCCCTAACACGCCCTGACCGATCGCCAGCAAAACCGGATCGTAATCAATGGCAATACAGTTGGCTTGTGGAAAGCGATTCAACAAACGCTGGCTGATGGCACCGGGACCACAAGCCAGATCGATCGCAGTGAACGATTCAGGTAACAGATGAGCGATCGCGTCCAGCATGATCTGAAACCGCTCTTCTCGATAGGGAAGATAGCCGCTTTGCTGGGCATCCCAACGCTCAAGCCAGTGGTGCCAGTTGATTTTAAGCAGATTGTGAGTCATGGTTTTGCAGCGTAGAGGAAGGATTTGCGATCGCGGGGATGGGCAGGTAACTGAGCCGCAATTAACTGTCGGGAATAAGGATGCTGTAGGTTGCTCAAATCCAGGGAATCGCTCGATTCAACGATCGCACCTTTGTGCATGATGACAAACCGATCGGCAAGGTAAGCAACGGCAGCCAGATCATGGGTGATAAATAAATACGACAGGTGAAATTGTTGCTTCAGTTCGAGCAGTAGATTGAGAATTTGCGCCTGAATGGTCATGTCAAGACTGGAAACGGGTTCATCTAACACAACGAGTTTTGGCTTGAGGGCGATCGCTCGTGCAATGGTGACGCGCTGCAACTGTCCCCCGCTAAACTGATGCGGATATTTATCTGCATCTGCTGCCGTTAAACCTACTGTTTCGAGAAGTTGAACGGTGCGATTCGTTACCTCAACAGCCGTCAAATTTAGGTAGTTGCGAATGGGTTCACTGATAATCTCCCTCACTTTAAATCGCGGATTCACGGCATTAAAGCTATCTTGAAACACCACCTGAATGTCGCGCCGCAGCGATCGCAGTTGCGGGGGGGTTAGTTGGCTCAGTTCTTTATCCTGAAACCAGATCTGACCGCGATCGGGCTTCTCTAAACCCAGCACCATCCGTCCTAACGTGCTTTTTCCGGCACCGCTTTCCCCCACCACACCCAAACAGCTTCCAGGTACAAGATCGATGGAAACATCTTGCAGCGCGTGAATAAGCTGCGTTTTGCCGCTCCAGCCCAACCGCAACTGATAGGTTTTAGAAACCTGCTGCACCGATAGTAAGGTCATCGTCTTGCTCCCAGGTGAGGGGTGAGCCGAGACGCAAGCAGCGATCGCGTGTAAGGATGTTGGGGATGATCAAATAACTGCTCAACGCTGGTTTGTTCGACAAACTCACCGTTTCGCATCACGGCAACCCGATCGGCAAGTTGAGCAATCACTCCCAGGTCATGGGTGATTAACAGCAGGGCACAATTAGTTTGCTGTTGCAGTTGTTTAATCAGTCCCAGAATTTGCATTTGGGTAATCACATCCAATGCGGTGGTCGGTTCATCGGCAATTAAGACTTGCGGTTGTAACGAGAGGGCGATCGCAATCATGACCCGTTGCAGCATTCCACCACTGAGTTGAAATGGAAATTGACGCAGCACTCGCTGGGGATCGGTTAAGCCAACGGCGTTTAGATGGTCAGCGGCGATTGATCGAGCCTCAGCATCCGTTAGTGAACGGTGCGATCGCAGGGTTTCGATAAATTGCCGCTGAATCGTGGTGACTGGGTTGAAGAAACTGACTGGATTTTGCAGAATCATGCCAATTTTGGGTCCGCGAATTTGGCGCAACTCAACCTGATTTAACCCAATTAATTCCTGTCCTGCAAGCTGAGCGCTGCCGCGAACGGTTGCGCCTTTCAACAACCCCAGAATCGATAGACAGGTGACACTTTTGCCGCTGCCGCTTTCGCCAATGATGCCCAAAACTCTGCCCGGTTGCAGTTGAAAACTGACATTGCGGACGATCGGGATTGTTCCAGAATCACGTTGAACTGGAAAATCAACCTGCAAATTATCAACAGTCAGAACAGGTTCAACCATTTTGTAACTTCGCTTTCAACGTTTCAGATCGCACTTGCTTTTCCATGCGCGGATCAAGGACATCTCGCACTGCATCTCCGACCAGATTAAAAGCCAGGGTAGTGATAAAAATCATCAGTCCTGGATAAATCATCAGTTCTGGCTGACGGCGGAAATACTCGCGCCCGTCGTTGATCATGGCTCCCCATTCGGGTGTAGGAGGTTGAATGCCTAATCCTAGAAACGACAATCCTGCAATGTGCAAAATCATGTGGCTGATATCGAGCGACATGAGAATGGCAAGTTCCGCGATCGTAAATGGCAATATATGCCGGAGCATGATCGGCAAACTGCTGGCACCGGAGACGATTGCCGCCTGGATAAAATCGCTTTCCTTGACGCTTAAAACGCGACTGCGAACAATTCGCGCGTAGCCTGCCCAATGCGTTATTGCCAGGGCGAAAATTAAATTTCCAACTCCGGCTCCTAAAATACCCACGATCGCCAGTGACAAAATCAGTGCCGGAAAAGCGAGAAACACATCGCACAGTCGCATCAACCAGCTATCCGCTTTGCCGCCCACATAGCCCGCCACCAGACCGACAATCAGGCTAATCGTCGTTGTCAGCGCAATAACCACCAGGGAAATCGACAGCGACACCCGCGACCCATAGATCAAGCGAGACAAGATGCAGCGACCGAGATGATCGGTTCCCAAGGGAAAAGCAGCACTGGATGGCTGAAGCTTCTGCATCAAATCGACTGCTAAAGGATCGTGGGGGGCGATCAGTGGGGCAATGAGGGCAGTGAGAACGACGATCGCAATCAGGCTCAGACCCAACCACGCCAGTTTGTGATCCAAAAGTTTTTGCAAAATTGCCATGATTAAACTTCTTGCTTCCCAAAACGAATACGCGGATCGAAATAGCTGTAGGTCAGGTCAACCATCAGATTGACGACGACAAATAGCACCGCCGTTAGGCAGACATAACACTGTACAACCGGATAATCGCGATTGAGAATGGATTGAACTGCAAATCGTCCCAGCCCTGGCAGCGCAAACACACTTTCCACAATCACCGCACCAGAAAGTAGATTCGCAAAACTCAATCCAAACACCGTCACAACGGGCAACAGTGCATTTTTTAACGCATATTGCAGAATCACCAGCCGCTCTAGCAAACCTCTGGCTCTGGCGTACAGCACATAATTTTGACTGAGGCTTTCTAGCATACTGCCGCGCAACAAACGGGCATAAACCGCCGCAGGTGCCCAGGCTAAGGTGAGCGAAGGCAAAATCCAATCGGCGATCGAACCGCGATGAATCACCGAAAACCAGCCTAGCTTGAAGCTAAACACATAGATCAGCAAAAATCCCAGCCAGAAACTTGGCATTGCCACGCCAATGTAAGCAAACAAGCGACTTACCTGGTCGAAAACAGTATCGCGGTACAATGCCGCCATAATTCCCATTGGCAAGCCGATCGCAAAAATCAGCAGGGTGGCACAGGCGGTTAAAATCAGCGTTGTCGGCACATAGTGCATCACTTCTTGCAAAACGGGTTTTCCGGTCACAAAGGATTGCCCAAAATCTAGCCGCAAAACGTGCCAGAGCCAGTCGAGATACTGCACGGGCAGGGGGCGATCGAGTCCGAGTTTTTCTCGCATTTCTGCGATCGCTTCTGGAGTTGCCGGAGTATTTGCCACACGCAGCACCACCGCCGCCGGATCGCTGGGCATCAGTTGAATCAGCAAGAACGTGATGATCGAGATTCCCAGCAATACGGGAATAAGTTGAAAGATGCGCCTGAAAACATAATGGTCAGTCAGTTTCACGGGTTGTAGTAAAAGGTTTGGGGTGTGTTGAAGTTGTCTGCCCAACCGACAAATCTTGCTGCTCTCATCCCCTTCCCCCTTTCTCCCACAAGAGGGGAAGGGGAGCCAGAGTCTAATCCTCAAAGTCCCTCTCCCAGAGCGGGAGATGGATTTAGGGTGAGGGTTTAAGACGTTTGTCAGTCAATCAGCTTTAGGACTTGCTGAGCTTACTCAACGGCACTTGATTTGCCTGCGGCATAAACTCAAACCCAGATAACTCCTTGTGCATCACGGCAACATTAGTTGAATAGGAAATCGGCAGATAAACTGCCTGCTCATGCAGCGTGGTGAGAATGTCGCGGTAAAGCTGCTGACGGGGTGTTTCGTCAGTCGTTAGCAGCACTTCACCAATTTTGCGATCGATCTCCGCTTTCATCGGCAGTCCTTGCTGAGCCGCGTAGTCCGCATGAGACGGAACGCGCATCGAAGACACCATTGCCTGCGGCTCATACGGAGGTCCCCAGGTGTCATTGAAGATCAGGTTAAATTCGCCGTTTGCCTGGCGATCGTACCAGGATTGCTCTTCTTCTCCCAACAGTCGGACATCCATCCCGACGGCTTTCAGATCAGCCTGAACCGCTTCAGCGATCGCCCTGTCCACATTGTTTTCCCCGCTAAACGAAAGATCGAGCGTCAAGGGCTGACCGTCTTTCTGGCGGATCGCCTGTCCTGCGGGCTGTTGCCATCCAGCTTCATCGAGTAAGGCTTTGGCTTGATCCAGGTCGTAGGCGTAGGGTTGCAAGCCAACATCAGCATAGGGCACTTCGGTTGAAAAATAGGTGTCGGCTCTTTGTTCCGTGTCGTAGAAAATGCCAGAAATAATCGCATCTTTATTAACACTGTGCTGAATCGCCTGCCGCACCTTCAGGTCTGCGGTGGCTCCCCGATTGGAGTTAATGGCGATCGCTCGCGTGTTCAACGGTGGCGACACCTCAGCCGTATAGTCCCCTGAATCGCGCAGTCGCTTAAACGAGTCAAGACTAATTTCGCCGTTGCCGTAGATCAAATCAATTTCGTTGTTCTCAAATGCCAGGACTCGCGTTTCGCCATCGGGAATAATTTTGACCGTCACCTGTTCAATGGCAGGTTTGTTGCCCCAATAGTTCTCGTTGCGCTTGAAAACCGCCTGAGTGTCCTTCTGGTACTCGGCTAGTACCCACGGCCCTGTGCCAATTGGGGCTTTAATACCTTCTGCGGTCGTGCCGCTATCAGGAAACGCTTTGGGCGACAGAAAACGAACCGGGCGAATTAGCGTTAATTCTTGCAGGGCGGGGTAATAGGGGGTTTTCAGGTACATCTGCAAGGTGCGATCGCCCTGCGCTTCCACGCGATCGATCGCCTCAATCAATCCCAGCCAGTCATGCTCTTTGCGGTTTTGTAAGACCTGATCAAAGTTAGCTTTAGCCGCCGCTGCATCAAACGGTGTGCCATCAGAAAACTGCACGCCTTCACGCAATTGGAATGTAATTAACTTACCGTCGGGCGACACCTCCCAACTTTCCGCCAGTGCAGGCTGAATCTCACCGCCGCGATCGTAGCTCACCAGTGGCTCATAAATTAAATCCTGAGCAAACATCTGGCTGGGACCATACATATGTGGATTGAGCGGTCCAACATCCTGCGACCAGGAAAACGTCAGCGTTGAATCTGTAGAGGTTTGGGATTGAGTATTGGGCTGGGCACAGCTTGGCAGGATGATCACAGCAGCAACTGCGATCGCCAGTAGCGCACGAAAAAAGGTTTTTCTCATCAGAAAAGTATTGCTAAAGGGTTGGTTCACTCTCGTCTGGGAATCACGAAGCAATTGACTCTAAAAGTTAAATTCGTTTTACTTCAGCAGTTGAACATCAACCTTGTCGGAGTCAAACATTACTACTTGAATCAGGGATGAAACAATGCGGAGGGGAGGGATAAAACGGTGAATTAGAGCAAAGTTTTATCCTTTTTTAAGGCATCTCTTCTACATTGTCGGTTCTGTGAGTATGCTGCAAAGAGCTGTGTCAAAAATAAAAAGTTACAGCGGAGAATGATGCGTTCACCGTCCACCAAACCCACGACCACGCAAAGCCTGTGACCAGACCAACAACTCACCATCCAGTCCACCCGCCGCCAGTTGATGTCCCTGGGGATGCCAGGTGAGGCAGGAGAAGCCATTGGATGCACCTGTCAAAGATTGAATCAGTCGGCTACCCCGGTGCCAAAGGGCGACCCACCCATCCTCTGCTGCGGATGCCAGTAAAAGGGAATTCGGCTGAAAAGCGATCGCCTGCACCACCCCTTCATGGTTGCCCAAAATTCGGCTTGCCCAACCAACTCGTTCATCACGATCGCGCTCCCACACCACCACTGCCGCACCACTACAGGATGCCAGCATCGGTACACCAATATTTGTGGGAACCTCAGACCATGCCAGTTGTCGCACTTTACCCGGAAAGCCCCGCATCAACCAGGGTGCCGGATTGCCCCACTCCAACACGCTTAAAGTATTATCCAGATTGCCCTCAGCAATAAACTGGTTATCGGGCGACCAGGCGATCGCCACCGTTGCCGAAGGAATGTCTAACGCCTCCTCCTCTGCATCCCAATCGTTTGTATTCCAGACTCTTGCCCCTTGATAGCCCGCCAGCGCCAGATATTTCCCATCTCTGCGCCAATCCAGATCCAGAACCGTGGAAGCCTCAAAGTTAAGCGTCGTCACAACGTCCTGCGTATCAGCATCCCAAACCTGCACATACTTGCCCAAGCTAAAAGCAAGCTCATGCTTCGTGGGATTCCAGCACAGGCGATCGACCCAAACCGATTTGTTTTCTAGGGTAGTGACGAGTTCTGGCGCGACCGCTTGAAGTGACCAGATCTTGACCTGCCCATCTTGCCCTCCGATCGCCAAAAACTGCCCATCATGGGAAAACGCAAGGCAATCGATGGAGTACCCCGTTTCACTCTGGAGAAGAGTAGATTGAAAACCTGGCAGACGGATCAACACCACCTCCCCAGCCGCCGAACAAGCCGCCAAGCAGCGACCATCGGGCGACCAGGCGATCGCGGTGATATAGTCAGACAGTTTGGTTTGCCAGTGCGGTTGGAGGAGGGTTTGGGATTTCATGGGGTGGATGAGGGGAAGGGTGGAGGGGTGGATGAGGGGATAGGTGGGAATTATAGGGGGGGATGGGCAAGGGGGTGTGAATATGGCAACGGGGTTGGTGAAGAGTTATCGTGAGTTGGAGGTTTACCAGGCAGCATTCAGGGCTGCAATGGAGATTTTTGAGGCTTCTAAAAAGTTTCCGGTTGAAGAACGTTACTCATTAACGGATCAAATCCGTCGCTCGTCTGAGACTGTAAATTATTTTGTGTAAGCGGTCAAAATTAGTTCAAACATCAGGAGACCGCCCATGCCTCGCCGTCGTCGCCCCCAAGATAAAGTAGACCACCTGCTGGATGAGCTGCTTGCCGATTACTCCACCCCGAGCAAATCCTGGGAGAACAAGGACTGCTCAAACAACTGACCAAACGACTGGTGGAACGAGCACTGCAAGCAGAATTGAGCCATCACCTGGAAACCGAAGTCCAAGCTCCGCCTCCTGAAGAAACCAGTTCCAGCAAGCATCGCAATAGTCGTAACGGGTACTCCTCTAAAACCGTCAAAGCAGACTGTGGAGAATTGGCACTCTCGATTCCCCGCGACCGTAACAGCACCTTTGAGCCGATTTTGGTGCCCAAAGGAGAGCGACGCTTGAGTGGGCTGGATGACAAAATCATGGCAATGTATGCCCGAGGCTTGAGCACTCGAGATATTCAAGCGCAACTGGAGGAACTCTATGGGGTGGAGGTTTCTCCCACGTTGATTAGCCAAGTCACCGATGCGGTCAGTGACGAGGTGCGTCAGTGGCAGAACCGCCCGCTGGCTAAGCTGTATCCGATTGTTTACCTCGATGCCATTCACGTTCATGTGCGAGAAGACGGGCGGGTGAGCAATCATGCCGTTTACGTTGTCTTAGGTGTAACGCTTGACGGGATTAAGGAAGTCCTAGGGCTATGGATGTCTGCCAATGAAGGGGCAAAGTTTTGGCTCAAAGTGCTGACCGACCTCAAGAATCGCGGCGTAGAAGACATTTTCATCGCCTGTGTAGATGGACTCAAAGGCTTCCCCGATGCGATTGCAGCGGTCTTTCCCAAAACACGAGTGCAGTTGTGTATCGTGCATCTGATTCGCAACTCTTTGCGCTATGTGCCCTGGGGCAGCCAAGCCGAAGTCATTGCCGACCTCAAGCCGATTTATCAAGCGGCCACGGTAGAGGAGGCTGAGACCGCACTAGAAAACTTCGCTGATAAGTGGGACAGGCTCTATCCCACGATTTCCCAGATCTGGTTGCGTCACTGGAACAACATCATCCCCTTCTTTGACTATCCACCAGACATTCGCAAAGTGATTTACACCACCAATGCAATCGAGTCGCTCAATCGCTCGTTGCGTAAGGTGCTCAAGACAAAGGGATGCTTCCCCAATGAGGAATCGGTCTACAAGCTGCTCTACTTGGCGCTTAACAATATTGCCAAAAAGTGGACGATGCCGATCCGCGATTGGAAAGCAGCACTCATGCGTTTTGCCATTGAGTTCCCCGATCGCTTTCCTCAGTTCTAAGCCTTACACAAAAAAATTGACACTCTCCTTGTCTCGATCGGTGTGTGCCAACTTGGGTGAGGCATGGCGAAAACGCAGGTATAAAGCCGCATTCATCGCTAAGTTGACCGATTGTCAGGCAGAGGCAACCGAAACTCAAATTTGGATAGAGTTCGCTGTTAAATGCCAATATCTCGATCCTGAAAGCGGCAGAAACCTCTACAAAACCTACGATCTCGTCCTCGGACAACTCGTATCAATGACCAAAAACGCACCCAACTGGCTGATCGACTAACCCCATCCACCCATCCACCCCACCCCCCATCCACTCCCTACACCAAACATCCCCGAAACCCCTCCTTCAACTCCCGCTCATCCAAATTGCGACCGATGAAGACCAGTTCATTCTTGCGGGTTTCGTTGGGCTTCCAGGGGCGATCGGCTCTGCCGTCAAACAGCATGTGAACTCCCTGAAACACAAATCGATTATCTTCGCCTTCAATGTTGAGAATGCCTTTCATTCGGAAAATATCCGGTCCTTGATTGCGTAACAGTTCGCCCATCCAGGTATTCAGCCGCTCAAAGTTCAACACACCGGATTCTGCGATCGCCACTGATCCCACGGTCTCATCATGTTCGTGAGCGGCCTCACCTAAGAAATTGGGGTCAATTTCCAGGGCACGACTCAGATCGAAGGCACCCACGCCCAGGATGCTGTCCATTTCCACTTGAGCATCCTTGGTGCGGTAGATTTTCGCCATTGCATTCATGGAGCGGATGCGCTGCTCTAATTCATCCAGTTCAGCAGGCGTTACCAGATCGATTTTATTCAGCAAAATCACATCGGCAAACGCCAATTGCTCGATCGCTTCATCGGCATCCCAGTGTTGGTGAATATGTTTGGCATCCACAACGGTGACAACGGCATCCAGGCTAGTTTGCGATCGCACATCTTCGTCCATAAAGAAGGTCTGGATCACAGGAGCGGGATCTGCCAATCCTGTCGTTTCAATCACGAGATGGTCAAACTTGTTGCGCCGCTTCATCAGGTTGCCAATGATGCGAATCAAGTCGCCCCGCACCGTACAGCAGATGCAGCCATTGTTCATCTCAAAGATTTCTTCATCGGCATCAATTACCAACTGATTATCGATGCCCACCTCGCCAAATTCGTTAATGATGACAGCAACTTTCTTACCGTGTTCGTGGGTGAGGATGCGATTGAGAAGTGTCGTCTTCCCGGCACCCAGATAGCCTGTGAGAACGGTTACAGGGACAGAACTTGGAATATCGGCAGCTACCATCGGTCACGCCTCTTTACTAAAGAACGATAATCATTCTCAAATTATAGATAAAAGCTAAGATTCAACAAGTGTTTTGGGTTGAGGCGGAATTCTGGCAGTTTTGGGTTGAGGAAACCGAACGTTAGCCGGTGAGGAGGTGTGTCAGAATATCCACAACTCATTAATGCGGTAATTTCCAATGCCACCGACACCATCCGAGCCGCCAGCCAAAAAGCTAACCGATGCAGCGATCCGATTTTTCTGGGGTGCTTTTATTGGCTGCTTCCTGGCTTTAATCCCACTCTCCTATGGGTGGTATTTTCTTTCGGATATTACGGCATCCCAGATCTATACCCTTGTTGCCTTGGGAGTAGCAGGAGGGATCGTAGGCGTATTTAGCAATCTCCAGCAAATGGGTCGTTTCTTCGACTCCATTCCCTGGTTTTAAGCTTGATGATGGGTGCAAATTAAGCTCGTAGGAACGGTGATACGATCGCTGCCACTTCACTCGCCTCTTCCTCATGCATACCCAATGTTCCCGGCAGCCGAACAGATTGGACGTTGGGTAATGTTGCCAGGGCTTCCATTTCAGCCTTTGATTGAGGTGGTGATTGTTCGCCTATGACAACCAGGGTAGGGATGGTGAGCGATCGCCCCACCGTCAAAAACTCGTCTCGATTAGCTACCGGGTCCAGGGTTCCCGTCACAAAGGCGGCTGGTGCGAACCGTGCCCCCGGTTGCTGGGTAATCTGGTGCTTGGCTGCTATAAAGTCTGGGGTAAGCCGTGCCTCATTCACAAACACATGGCGACGATACATGAATTTGAGAAAACCAGGAGTCGTATTCAACCCGTAGAGAAATTGTCCCAGACCGGGCGATCGCACCAGTTCCCGCACCCCATCCCGTACAGGTGTTGGCGCACCCATCGCGCACAATGGTCCCTTCCAGGTAGGAGCCACCAACGCCAGTTTTGAGAAAAGGTTGGGCTGTTGAGCGGCTTGCATCGCGTATCCGGCGGCATGTCCGGCAGCGACAACGGCGATCGGTTGTTGGAAGTGGGCACGAACAAAATCCTGGAGAAGTTGGCGGTAGAGGGCTGGGCAATAGTTTAATGGGGGGCGATCGCTCTGTCCAAATCCTAACCAGTCCATTGCAACCACTTGAAAATGCGGGGCTAGCTGTTCGGCAATTCCCTGCATTTCGCCACGAGTGGAAACGGTGCTAAAAGCAGGCAGAAGCAGAACTGGAGTGCCGCTGCCTCGTGTTTCATAAGCAACTGAATAGGTTTGATTTTGCCAGACCCATTCAAAGAATTGAGTCTCTCCACCAATTTGAGTGGCAGGATTGTAAATTGATGCAGTCATCACAACTTACCCTCTGGATTCTGGACAAGAAACTATCACCTAAAACTGATAATAGTTCTCATTCTATGGGATGCCGCTTTACGACAGAGCTAAGTCTCTGAAAATCACTCTAGCAAGGCATCGCGTGAGGCAAAATGACTCATTGAAATCAAACTTTGCTTCACACTGCCCAGAGTAAACGACCGCCCCAAGCTAGAACTAAGGCAAAGCAGATCGCCGCAGTCGCCTGCCTCACCATCAACCCCAGAGCAAACTTGAAGGACTGTTCACGGGCGATCGTTAGTGCCGTCACCAGACAGGGTAACAACACTCCGGCTAGATAAACACCTGTGAGGATTTGCACAGGAGACAACAGGCTAACTGTATTAGGTTCAGCAAACAGCAGGAGTCCATCTTTACGGATCGATGCCAGAATCACAGGCAATGCCGCTTCCGGTGGTAGGCGAAACAACCCCATTGCTGGATTAATCAACTGACTCAAACGATTCAAAACACGCAGCCAGTCCAGGACAGAAGCAATTAACGTGATCACCAGAAAGATGGGAATGGCGTTGGTAAAGAACTGGCTCAGTGTTCCCTTCGTCCAGAAACATCCCTTCCTGTCGGTAAACTTTAAGGGGTGTGGGGTCAATGTCGAGACGTTGGGCGATCGCATTGGCAACGACGGCAAACCGCTGGCGAAACTTGTAGATAAAGCAGAAGATGACGTTGCCGTGACGCACGGAAGGACCCACTACGAATAATCCAGGAGTGATGGTTGATTCGTCCTCTTCAGTTAACCTGGCATAGCCTTCAGACCAGTTAAACAAATGAGCAATTTGCTTTAAACTGCCCTCAAATCCTGTACAGAGAATGGGCTGGGTGGGTGACACCCATTTGTTGTATTCGCTATAGACCGCGTAGCCACCAGGAACAGTTTTCACCTCTTCGATCGCGGCATTGCCAATCAGTTCTAATCGCCCAGTCGAGTAGCAAAACTCAATCCGCTGAAGGGTGTAGGGAGATAAGGAAATACTGGGGTCAGTATCGGGATTTGCCCAAATGCCAGTGCGATCTAAAACTTTGACTCGTTTGCCTAATGCAACTAAATTGGATGCCGCATCCATGCCACTTTCATAGCCACCGATGATGATAAATTCATCTCCTTTCAAATGAGTCCAGGATTGAATCTGAGAATTATGTAAACATAAATCTGCACCCGGAAAAGGAGTTAAGTTGGGATATTGAAATTCCCCAGCCGCCCAAATCAGAAATTGGGTTTTGAGGATACCATCCGGAACATGAACCAGAAATCCTCCGCATTGCGGTAAAGGTTCAATCTTTTGAACTTCAACGCCGGTATAAACCGGGATCTGAAAGTAATCTGCAACCTCTCTAGGTACTGAGCATATTGCTTTACCCGTCAGATGTTCTCGCCGAAAGCTAATGGCAGGAGAGGTTTTGCGGGCGATCGCATTCAAGTCGAGGTGTCCAAAGCCATGACTGGGGAAGGATGGGGTAATGAAATTCATCTCTTGCGGCCAGCGTCGAAAGGACTCGCCAATTTGATGCCGCTCCAGGATTGCAAAATTCTCCAATCCCAAATCCTTCAGCACTACCCCAACCCCGATGCCCGATGCACCCGCACCCACCACAATCACATCAAACGCTTCCGGCTTTTCCATGAGGCTAAAAGATGATTAGAATGATAATCATTCTCATTGTAAGGTATGGAGACCGAGAATCGTTAGTGCTTTTCCTGACTCCTGGCTTGAAAGGAAATTCAGCGATCACCATTCAGATCCGATCGCCTGATTCCCAAACAGATTCAAATGTTAAACTTAGCGTCAAGCGATGGAGCAGATTTTTATGGCGAGAAAATCTAAAGGCTTCGGTGAAATTCTCAACCAACAACGGGCGGATAAAACCCATCAAAAAGGACTGGAGAAGTTGCAGCAGAAGGTTCAGAAAGGACCTTTGGGTGACAAATTTGCGGATATCGTGACAAATCCGAAGGGTGAAGTCAAGATGTCTGAGGTTTTGGAGGAATTTGTTGAACCTTATCTAGACTTTGCCCGGAATCGGAGTCAACGGGAGAAGCTGTTCAGCATTGCCGTGATTGCCTGGAACCTGGCTATTATGCCAGAGAATGAGCGACAACCCATGATTGACCAGTTGATCAAAGTGGGCTTGAAAGGGAATGACCCGTTGGCTCAACAAGATACGCGGGAGATTATTGACGAACTCATTGCTCGAAAACAGAAATTCTTTGCCAAGAATAAGCGGTATATTGTTGATTTTCAACTGCAAGATGCAGGCAAACAATTTCACCTTTCGGTTGCATCCACCTTATCAAATCCCCTCGTTGCAAATTAGACTGATTGACCGAATGAGTTCCTGCGATGGAGCAGAAACATTATGGCAAAGGTTTTTACTGGTCGGGTCGTGATTCCAGGCGACAAAATCAATGAGTACTTCGAGGCACTGAAACAGGCGGAGGCTGCCAGGGCACCGTTTCGTGAATCCTTGGAGCAGTTGAATCAGGAATTTGGTGAGTATTTAGCCACCAAATACGTTCCTAAAACGGTGCGGAAGCATACGGGTATTGTGGATTTGTTTATCCACTTTATTTGTGGTTACACTGATGTCGAGCAGCTTGAAGACATTACCAAAGGCATGGTGAACAGCCACTTTCGCAGTTGGTACAAGCGGAAGGTAATGGATTCGGCAACGGAGAGTGACTTACGGGTTGCACTGAGAAAGTTTTTTCAGTTTTTGGCTACCGAAAAAGCCATGACTTATCAAAAAGTGCTAGACACCTTGAAGTAGCCATCACGCAGCATCTGATTGACAAGCTCATTCAAGATTGCGCGACCCTTGCGGTATCTACAAAGCAGCACGCTCTGCCAAGAGTTGCACAAACGCTTGATGCATGGAGTCAGCAATTCCAGTTTGCAGCCCATTCAGCACCTCCATCATCCTACCCTCCAATAAGGCTGGTACATTCAGCCATAATCCGGGAAACACGCTACTGCGAATCATGCCATCGGCATCTGGTTCAATGACAACAAATTCCTCTGCTTGCAGCCGAAACCAACTGAAGCGATTCTCAAAGGTTTGCCATACCAAATATTCCTGTACCCCATTGCGGCGATAGGCATTCTGCTTGGCTCCTAAATCGATCGCTGCACTACTCGTGGCAATTTCCGCCACTAATTCCGGTGCCCCCTCGATATAGCCATCTTCACTAATCGTTGAGCTACCGCCAACTTCAATTCGCAGCAGCGCATCTGGTTGGGGTTCATTGTCTAAGTCCAACCGGGTTGTGGTGTTATCAGCCACGCTGACACCAGGAGTAGCCGTCCAATATACCCCTAACCAGGTGACTAAGGCAGCATGAGGCGTACCATGAAACGTTCTGACTGGGGATGCCACGTAAACCACTCCTTCAATCAATTCCGCTTTGAAGTTTTCTGGGGTTGCCTCATAGCGGCGCTCAAACTCGGCACGAGTCAGGCGATCGCCACTCTCTAAGGGTGGAATCGGAGTGGGACCGGCAGGCTGCTGCAACACCATCATCAAGCTCTAGAGAATGAAGGAGATAGTATCCATTTTAGTCAACGTAGCGCCGGAATGATGCCCCAATTTCTGGCTGTTCCGGAGTGCCTACATCTTGACAAACCACTCGAAATCCTAAGTCATCATGTCCATCCTCTGCATCATCCGGAGCACAAAACACTTGTCACATCAGGTCACTTCAATCACGACATTACTGATGTGGGTAATCAACGTCTTGTCATCTTGAGTGATTACTTTGACATACCCACTGGCAATATAGTATTCCACATAGTATTCCACTGATTTTGCCTCAATTATTTGTGATGAAGTGGTCAAAGTTACTTTAGCGTTTTCGATGTAGTTCGTTGCATAGTGCTGAATGGTTGTCATCGTCTTAATCTCCTACTAAACATTTAAGGTTGTTTCTCAAGGTACTCAGCAGCAGGTCAATATCATGATTTCTAACTACCGCCATGCCCGTAAAAACGGATAGGTATAGTTCTTGGGTTCACCCGGTTCAGTTTCCAACTCAAAATTGATGATTTGCCAGCGTGGTTCTGCTGAGGAATCTGGACTGAATGCCACAGGCACTCCATAAAGCTGGTATTGAATAAAATAGAAAGGCTGAAACCAGTCTGAATGGTTCGTTAAGCTGGAGGCAAGAAGCTCCTGGTAGCGGTGGGCAATGATGATCTGTGTTGCCCGGTAACCTTGTCGGTAAAGGCGATCGAGGGCTTCCGCAATTTCAAATCGCAAGCCATCGGGACAAGGATGCTGTCGATGCCATTGATTCTCCCATTGCCGCCAACTTTGCCCCGACTGAATATGAATTAACTCCTGTGTATGTGGATTTGCTTCAAAGGCACCATGCTTGGGACAAATATAGGTATCTGTCAGGAACAACGCTGGAATTGTCCGGTGACACTGGGGACAGTGAATTTCTGAACCGAAGATCGGATAGTCTCCAAGAATTTGAGCCATATCAAATGCCCGATTAAATATCGTAAACCAACGGTTACTCATCTATTGCTACCCGTAGACCAGACCAACAATTCGCCTTGTTGTCCGCCTGCGGCTAAATGGTGTCCCGTTGGGTGCCATGCCAGACAGGAAAACCCCGCTTCCGCTCCTTCCAGTACTTGAGCCGCTTCCAGGGCTGCTTGCCACAGAATAATCCAGCCATCTTCGGACAGTGAGGCAAGCCATCCCGTTTGGGGTTGAAATGCCACGTCCAAGACCGTATCACTGTGCAGGTCTAACACCCAACTGTCCCAACCTTCGGGGAATTGCATCCACATCGTCACCAGTTCGCGAGTGGCAGCGGCTAGAATCGGTGGCAGGTCAGGCGATGGCGGTAAATCTGCCCATGCCAACTGGCGAATTTTTCCAGGGAAGCCACGCATGAGCGTAGGCAGGTCGTTTTCGTCAGTTGGCTCACGCTGGAGGTGTTGTACTTTTGACCAGTCCAGCACTCCGATACTGTGGTCATGAATGGCACAAGCCAGCAAGGAACCATCGGGCGACCAGGCGATCGCACTGGCGGGCGAAGTCAATTCCCACTGGTAGCGAGGTGCGCTCCAGTCCTGGCTGTTCCAAATGAGGATGTTGCTTTTGATGGCGATCGCCAAATGTTTCCCATCCGGTGACCAGCGAATATCTTGCGGACTGGCAATTCCGATCAAACAGGTCGCAGTTTCCGCTTGATCCGCATCCCAGATCTATACAGTTTTTCCTTGATTAAATGCCAGGTGATTACAGGTGGGATGCCAGACCAGGCATCGATCGCCTCTCCTAACCTGGCTCGGATCATGGCAGAACATTCAATATGCCAGCCCGGTCGCCCTTGTCCCCAGGGAGATTCCCAGGCAGGCTCACCTGGCTTTGCTGCTTTCCATAGAGCAAAATCAAACGGGTATTGGTTTTTTGAACTCTGGATCGTTGGGGTCAACTCGCCCCCCAGCACCAGCTTGCCTCTGCTCTAACTGCCGTCCCGAAAGTTTGCCGTACTCTGCAAACTGCCGCACGCTGTAGTAAACATCGCCATCGATCGCGTAAGCGTATCCCTTATCCTCAAGTGCCTGAATCAATTGATGAGGGGATGAACGGCTCCTTAACGATCGCCTGGATTCGAGAAGTGTTGAGCCAGAAATTTTATATTGGCGTGGAACAGGCGGATACGCGACGGTTTCGGGCAAATTCCTGGTCAGATTGTGGCGTGATTAGAGCAACGCAGGAAGAGGAGGCGATCGCCGCAGTAGCACAACTTCTACAACGTTATCCACATCAATATGTGCGTCTATTTAGCATCAATCCTGGAACTCGGCAGCGAGGTAGTGGTTTAGTGATTCAACAGCCTGACGTGCTTTAGTGAATGCAGCGTTAATGCAGCGTTGGTGAAAGTCCTGACTGTACAGCCCAAAGGTTGCTATAGCTTCCATTCAGAGATAGCAGTTCTTCATGGGTTCCTTGTTCTATAATCTGTCCCTGATCCATCACATAAATACAATCTGCATGGCGAATGGTAGAGAGGCGATGGGCGATCGCAATGGTTGTCCGATTCTGCGTAATTTTTGTCAATGATTTCTGAATTGCCGCTTCAGTCTCGTTATCGACTGCTGACGTGGCTTCATCGAGAATCAGAATCGGTGGGTCTTTGAGGATGGCACGGGCGATCGCAAGTCGTTGTCGCTGTCCTCCTGAAAGTTTCTGTCCTCGCTCTCCCACAATGGTGTCATAGCCTTGCGGCAGTTGTTTAATAAACTCATGGGCTTCAGCTAATTTTGCCGCATAAACAATCTGCTCATGAGTTGCATCAAAACTACCGTAGCGAATGTTTTCTGCTACTGTGCCGTGAAACAAAAACACATCCTGACTCACCCAGCCAATGCACTGCCGTAAATCAAGTAGGTTGAGATCTCGGATATCGATACCGTCAATCAAAATGCGTCCACTTTGCACTTCATAGAATCGCAGCAGCAGTTTGACGAGTGTACTTTTACCTGAACCTGTTACGCCAACAATACCAATAGTTGCACCCGCAGGAACTTGAAGAGAAAGATGTTTGAGAACTGGATTGCGATCGTTGTAGGCAAAGGTGATGTCATCGAACTGTACTTCTCCTCGAACAGCGTTGAGCAGTAGAGCGCGATCGCCGTGAGGAATAGCAATCGGTGTATCGAGCAAGCTCATAACGCGACGCACGGATGACATTGCTCGCTGATATTCATCCATAATTTCGCTCAGTTCAGTGAAGGGCCACAGCAGGTCTTGCACGATGAACACCATGAAGCCATAAGTGCCGACCGTGAGCTGACCCTGAAGGACTTCTCGACCACCCAGATATAACGTCATCACGAATCCCAGCAGGATGAGAAACCGAATCAGGGGCTGAAATGCAACACTCAGGGCGATCGCCCGCTGACTCCCCCGACGATAGGCTTCACTTTCCTGATAAACGCGATCACTCTCATAAGCTTCGGCGGTAAAGCTTTTGATCGTGGCAATGCCAGAGAGGTTATTGGAGAGGCGATCGCTAATCAATCCTGCCTGATCTCGCACCGTATCATAGCGGGGAGCCAACCGCGATTGAAACAGAAATGTTCCCCACAGAATGAAGGGAATCGGCACCATTGCAAACCAGGCAAGCCCAGGAGCCAGCAGCACAAAGCTAATGCCAACGGCAAAGACTCGTGTAAAAAAGCTGATCAGATCTTGCGCCCCAAAGTTGAGGAAGCGCTCAAGTTGATTGATGTCATCATTCAGAATCGACAGGAGCGTTCCGGTGCTACGGTCTTCAAAGAAAGCCAGTTCGAGTTCTTGCAGGTGATTGTAGGTGTCGATCCGCAGTTCATGCTGCAAGGTTTGGGCGAGATTACGCCACAACTTATCTGCCCCATATTGACTGAGAGATTCCAAACCCCAGGTGGCGATCGTCAGAATGGACAGGACTAACAACTGCGTCAGCGGATCTTGAATGCCAAATCGTGCGATTAAAGAGGCTTCTTGCTCAACGACTACATCCACTGCAACGCCAATCAAATAGGGGGGAGCCAGGTCAAATAGGGTGCGAAGGATGGAGAAGAGCGTTGCCCCCCAAATTTGCACCTGGTAGGGCTTGCCGTAGCGAAGTAGACGCAGGAGTGGCTGAGAAGGTGACATCGATGCTGTTTTAAGGAACATTATAATGAGTTGTAAAAGCGCGGTCGGGCGATCGCAATCTCTCTCCTATCTCGGTGGATACTCACCACTCTGGAAAGGCTATTGCTGAAGACTGATCGGCTTAACTTTATTGACAAGGGGCAAAATGGCAATGACTCCTAAAGAGGAATTAATCGAAGCGATCGAGCAGTCTCCCGATGAGCTGGTTCGGGCACTTCTGGAACTGCTGCGAGTGATGCAACGGCAGCAATCTCCTGTTGAAATGACTATGCCATTGCAGGAAGAAACAGAGCCAAAAGCGGCAAGCCGATTACATCGTAAGCAGGGAATTCTAGTCATTGAAACTGATAAATTGGATGAGCTTGATATCAATACATTCATTAGCGATGTAAGAGAGGAGCGAATTCAGAATCAGATTGGGCAATTTAAGTCATGAAGGTTTTGTATGATACCTCTGTTTTGATTGCAGCTTTGCTGGTTGAACATCGCAGTCATGATTTAGCATTTCCTAAACTGGAGTTAGCACAACGAGGAGAGGTTGAGGGTTATCTTTCAACGCATAGTTTGGCAGAAATTTATGCTGTAATTACTCGTTTATCTCAACCGCTAAAAGTTTTGCCAGATGAGGCAGAAGCGGCGATCGCGGATCTGTTAAAATACCTGGAACCTGTACCTCTGTTGGCAGAAGATTATCGGAAAGCAATTGCGTTGATGCGGACATTCAAACTGGTTGGTGGAGGAATATTTGATACGGTCATTGCTCAAGCAGCCCTGAAAGCTGAAGTTGACCATTTGCTAACGTTGAATCCTAAAGACTTTATTCGGTTGGGAGACAAGGTTGCGGCTTTAGTGCAGTTTCTTGAGTAAGAATTGAGGCGATCGCTCTTTCTCAACGCTTTACGCGATCGCCCCCTTCCCACAAACCCCGTTCAGCTTTGCCGTCTCGTAGAGAATCGCCTCCCCACAAGACACCGTTCGATCGCTCCTCCCCATTTTTCGATCACCCCCTTCCCACAACCCTCGTTCGGCTTTACTGTCTCGTAGAGAATTACTCAGTAGTAGGTTGGGTTTCGTTCCTCAACCCAGCGTTCACAGAGATTACAACACTTATCGAAACGTTCGATTCAGTCAACATCTGACTCACTCTTGACCCACTTCAGCAGAAAAATTCATTGTCTCGTTTGCCCTCCAGTGTTCCTCATAAATTTCTCTTTGCACGAATCGGTGAAAGCTTGAATAGACCCAATCCTTAGGTGCTTCAACAAACCCATGTCTCACCGGATTGTAATGAATATAGTCCACATGCCGAATCAAATCGGCTTCATCTCGAATTTGATGTTCCCAAAAGCGCCGCTGCCAGATTGCTTGTTCTCCTTTGTGCTGACGGGATTGTGACCGTTGACGTTTGTAGCGAGACGGACAATGGCGGCTAAATTCGCTTTTGAGCAATCGCCAACGGCTGGAATAGTTGGCATCGCTTTTTGGTAATGTCCAAAGACAGTGAAGGTGATCGGGTAGAACCACAATGGCATCAATGGTGAAAGGATGACGCTGTTGCACCTGATGAAAGGCAGAACGCAGGAGTTGGAGGTTTCTGGGCAATCAAAGAGGTGCTGACGTTGATAGGTGACAACGGTGAAGAAGTAGGTGGCTCCGGGGGTGTTAGCGCGGCGGTACTGTATGGGTTGGTCTATTCTGGATAAGTTTAGAATGGACAGGGAAGCGGGAAATCTCACAATCAGCCGTTGAGATATTTGGGGATGCTGGGTTTCGTTGCCTCAACCCAACCTACGGCGAGGGCGATCGCACTGATCAAGAGTTTGCTAAGGTGAATGTGTTAACGGTTGTTAATTGGTAGAATCTTCCCCAGTTGCCCCAATTTTATTAGGTGCGGTCGGGCTGCGGATTGTCAGTATTCTAGTTTTTATCGGTATGTAGCAAAGGGGATTTATCCAGTTGATTGGGGATTACAGGAGACGATGATTTCACCTGTTGATGTTGGGGATGAGTGAGGTTTAGGTGATGTGTTACGCTGCACTTTTCTGGTATGCCGAAGGCTTTACGCATCCTGCAAGATCGGCGATCGCACTTATTTATCCATCGATATCCCTTTGACCGTTTGATCATCTCTCAAGCGATCGCGCTCCATCGCTGCTTCCCGATCGTCCTAATACATATCGCTCTACGTCATCCAAAACGGCATGGGCAGCAAGAACACCTGGAGTATACCAGTGAATATTGTTAACTCTATAAACCCGGTTATTTTGTACTGCCTTGAGTTGGCTCCAAAGTGGATTCTCAATCAATTTCTCAACCTCTTCAGGCTCACTATAATTCAGCAAAAAGATAATGTCTCCATCGGCATAAGAGGTTAGTTCTAAGCTTACATCTTGAGAAAGAGCGTCAAATCTTTGTGCAGAAGGACGTGGCAATTCCAATTCTTCTAAGAGACTACCACCAAACGATCGTTTACCAAAAATGCTGTAGACATAACGGTTTTCTGTCCAATAGAAAATAACAGATATTTCTGTTTCATGATTTTGTTTGCTTAAAGCTTCTTTTAGTTGGCTTAGGCGCTGCTCTAAATCATTCAGCACTTGTTCTCCTTTGGCAGATTGACCTATGGCTGCTGCAATTTCTCGGAACACTACTCGCCATTCTGGATTACCAATGGCATTTTCGTAAACAAATGTTGGCGCAATCTGGGATAGCCGATCATAAACTGGCTCAACATAGTTGCGTTGACCCAAAATCAAATCTGGCTTCAATTGTAGAATTTGTTCTAGGTTGGGCTTAGGCCAGGTTGGAATGGGCTGAATACCATCGGTCTTTCCGTTGAAATGCGGGAAAAATCCATTCTTTGTGTGATAGCTAGGATCAACGCCTGCTGCCATCGGAGGCGTTTCCAGTGCTAGGAGTGTGTCTAAATCCGTGGTTCCTGACAACGCTAGAATTCGCTGAGGATGAATAGGAATTTTTGTTTCTCCTAAAACATGATGCACTGTACGAAACTCGGCAGATGATGCAACTGAATCTACGCTTTTCTGTGGAGAATTACGCTGTGAAGAAACAAAGTTACATCCTGAAATAAGTGCGATCGTTGCTACTAGCAGAAAGCACCATTTTATCCACCTTCGAAGATGATAAGAAGAATGATTACGTTGTTTACCCATTCTCTTTTTGAAACAAACGAAGAATCATTTAACACAACATTCATTCTATGCTTTCAAAAGCAATAAGTTTAGAACGTGTAGGAGAGGGATGCCGTCACGTTTAGCGGCGCGCCCGGATAAACAGCATTGCGGTTTTGGGCTGTTTCATAATATTCAACATCAAACAAGTTGCGAATATTGATAGCAGCCCGCCAGCGTTCTCGTTGATAGAATAGGGCAACATCAGTACGTACATAGCCTGGAACCTGAAAATTACTATTGGGTAATTCTGCTTCCCGTTCATCTACAAAAATGAGTCCAAGTCCAAACCCCAATCCTCGGAAATTGCCAGTTTGAATTTCGTAAGTGGTCCACAAATTGGCTCCATGTTCAGGAACACTCCGTAAAATATCTCCTTCAGGAATATCGTTATCTTCTGTGACACGGGCATCCGTGTAAGTATATCCTGCATAGATGTTCCATCCCGGTAAAATTTCGCCCGTCAGGGTAAGCTCAATACCCTGGCTCCGCTGCTCTCCAACTTGAATTGAGAAATTCGGATCATTTAAATCAGTCGTAAGGACATTGGTTTTGGTGATGTCATAAGCGGCTAAAGTCGCAGAAAGGTTATCTGTAATGTCTGCTCTAACACCAATTTCGTATTGAGTACCACGTTCTGGACGAAAAGTTTCATTGGTTCGCGATCGCCCAATGACTGGAAAGAAAGACTGGCTGAAACTAGCATAGAGTGAAATAGGTTCGATCGGTTGATAAACGATGCCAATACGCGGGCTAAACGCCGTATCAGACTGAGAACCTTCCTCTCCGAAAAAGTTCTGCTCCTGTTCTGTGAAGTCTAGCCGTCCACCTACTAGGAGTTTCAGATTCTCCAGTACAGTAATTTGATCCTGAATATAAATTCCCAGATTATTATTAAATACTGTTTGAAAATAGCCTGATTCTGTTTCACTGGGAGTAGAAACATCATAGTTAGGATCAAAAATATCCAGAGGAGGTAGCGGTGCAAAGCGAGATACATAGCTATCAGTGGAACGATTTAAATCAAATCCAGCTAGCAATTGATGCTGAAGAGAACCTGTACTGAACCGACCTATCAAATCAGTTTGTAGTCCATATTCTTCATTTAGAAACTCAGAATCGAGATACTCTCGTGGCACAAAGCGATCGTCAATCAAACGGCCAGCAAAATCTGAATGAAATCCGGTTTGTAAAACGGAAGAGAAGGAGAAGGCATTGCGGAGTTCCCAGTTTTCATTGAAGCGATGTTCGAAGCGATAGCCTGCTCGCACCTGCTCTTCAATGTAATCATCCAGAGACGGATAGCCCAGAAATCGGTTGATTGGCAGAACTAAAGAACCATCGCTGAGTGCTACTAGTCCGCGATCGAAGACAGGATCATTGTACAAGTAGGAGAAATCAACGGTTAACGTCGTATTCTCACTGATATTCCATTGCAAAACTGGTGCAATAAAGAATCGCTCTGAGTTGACCTCATCTCGAAAGCTGCCAGCGTTTTGATAAGCCACATTGAGGCGGTATAGCAATTCTCCGTTTTCTGTCAAAGGTCCAGAAAAATCCAGCTCCGGACGATAAAAACTGAACTGCCCTCCTGTGAACTCGATGTTATAAGTAGGCTCACTCAGAGGTTGCTCTGTTACAAGGTTGACAATGCCACCTGGCTGTAATTGCCCGAACAAAACTGAAGCAGGCCCGCGCAAAACTTCAATACGCTCCACGTCAGCAAGATCGGCAATATAGCCAAACCTACCAGCACGAAATCCATTGCGGAAGTTGTTGTTTTGTTGAAAGCCGCGAATGATGAATTCACCTTGCCCGGTTCCAGCATAATTTGCTGACGTTGTTACACCGGGTGCATTATTGCGTACAGCATCTTGTAATCCAGTGACACCCTGATCTTCGATCACCCGTTGGGGAATGACCTGAATCGATTGGGGAATATCCCGGAGTGGCGTATCCGTTCGCGTTGCGGTTGAGGCACTCGATGGGTTATAGCCCTCATCTTGCTCCCCTATCACCACCACCTGAATCGCGTCTTCTTCCGTGACTGCATCTGCATCTCCCAGCGTTACCGCCAATACCAAGCCCTGAGCTTCTGTTCTCACTTCAGCCACAGGTGGTGCATCCGTTCCTGTAATGGCAACTCGTACTCTGCCACCGGGTAACCTGCTCACACTCATCAACGCGATCCCGTCGATCGGCTCTGCCTGCGAAAACTCTTCAGCAATGGTGGCATTGGGAATATCGGCAATCAGAGCATTCCCTACCGATTGCGTTTCCGGCACCTCCAAAACACCATTCTCTGTTTCCAGAATCACCTGTAATCCTGTGTCGGTGGCTTCAACCCGCACATTGGTAATTTGCACCAACGACGCTTCGATTTGTGCCACCCAATCTTCGATCGTTGTCGCAGGTTGCTCCAATTCATGCAGCTGAGGAATCTCAGCACTGGGGGCAGACAGTGCAGGTTGCAAATCATCGGGTTGAGCCTCTAGAACATCACTTAGAGCTAAGCCCTCATCACTCCCTGGTTCTTCTTGAGCCATTGCAGGGAATGCTCCACCGCCAACACTTCCCAATACTCCGACAACAATCCACAGACTAACCTGAAATAACCGCAGCCCAACTTTCATGAAAACGCCTCACACGCAACTATCAGATTTGTTGAAAATTATTCCTGATTGCAATGAGGCTCAGTATAGGGAAGCAGAAGGGGCTGCGTCTATCAACAAAATCGCTTTTTACTACAACAAAACCGACTTTTCTCCAGCCAAACACTGGCTTGGTGTGATGCCAAACTGCCGCTTAAACACCGATGCAAAGTACCATAAATTCCCATATCCCATCAGTCGCGCCACTTCCGACACCGTTCGATCGCCCTGCCGCAACAAGTGTTCAGCCCTTTTCAAGCGTTGCTGCATCGAGAACCCGATCACCGTTGTGCCAAATAGCTGTTTAAACCCGCGCAGCAGAGTGCGATCGCTCAAGCCTACCTGTTTTGCCAATTCCAGGACAGAGGGTGGATTTTCTAATCGCGTCTCCAAAATCTCCCTGGCATAGTGCAAACGCGCGATCGTCTGTGGTTTCAGTCCAGGTACACGAGGTTGTTCTGAGCTATCAGCAATCAAGTCAAGGTAGATGACCAAAAGTTCTAGCACCTTCGCCTGGAGATAGAGCCGCTTCAACTCCCCACGATAAGGCGCATCCCACATCTGCTGGGCGATCGCCCGAATCTCAGGCGTGACACTGGGATAAAACGCAACTTTCCAATCTTCTCCTTTAAACAACTGCCGTACCTGATGAGACGACTGCTGGCAATTGCCCATTAAAAACGAGTCCAGCACCTCTGGCTTAATCTCGACATTAATACAGGTAAACCGCTGCCCCACCTGGTAGCTTTCGGCATAGCCTGGTGAAATGCCACTGCCCGAGAAATAGCTGCGCGTGCCGCCGAATCTGGGACAAATATTGCAATCAAAATAGCCTGACAGAAAAACTCCGATTTGAATTGGATGCTCGTGGGCGGGGGTTTTTACGACGAAGTCCTGGTAATATTCTTTGTCGTTGAAGTTTAACCACACCCCCGGCACTAGCGCCATGCCGCGACTGTAGCCTCGTCCCAAACAGGTGGGCACACCGGTTAGTTCCTCAAAATCATCCAGAACCAGATGAGCAGGACATGGCACGGGAGCCTGCTGTTCCAGTTCGTCCCAGTTGGATTCATTGAAAATGAGCGTCATGGTAGGGGTGAGTTCAGATTGACAATTGACACAAATGAGAATAATTTGCAATAATCTTACCACAATGCCTTTATCCTTAGAAACTTCTCACCATGCAACTGCGAGAACCAACCAGCCAACTCACAGGCGTTGCAGAAACGCTGATGATCACCCTCTGTGCCCGTGCCCATTTGAAACTCAGCGTCCAGAGCCTATTTGAGCGATCGCAAAGCCGTCGAAATTGCAGAAAGCTTGGATTATGACTTCAGCAAATATGAGAATGGCTGGGCATCGCAGCTGGGCTGCGTGATTCGGGCGAGGGCGATCGATCGCATCGTGCAGAACTTCCTGGAAACCCATCCGAGTGCGGTAATTGTCAATTTGGGTGCAGGATTATGTACCCGCTTTTCTCGGATTGATAACGGTCAAGTACGCTGGTATGAAGTGGATTTCCCTGAGGTGATTGCTCTGCGACACAAGTTCTTCCAGGAGAGCAATCGACATCACTTCATTGCCAAATCAATGCTCGACTTCACCTGGATGGATGCGATTCAGCGAGAACCGAATCAGCCGATGATGATTGTCTACGAAGGCGTATCCATGTATCTGTCAGAGGCTGAGAATAAAGCCTTATTGCAGCAGATCAATGCTCGTTTCAGTCCCGTTGAAATTCTGTTTGATGTGCTGAATCGTAAACGCTCACGCACTACTAAGCATCACGATACTGTCTCGAAAACGAATGCTGAATTTAAATGGGGAATTGATCAGTCCAGCAAACTTGAAACCTGGGGTTCAAACATTTGGTTAAAGCATGAGGAGTTCTATCTCAGTCAATTTTTGAATTATTCACAACGGTTGCCAATCGCTTGGAGTATTCTGGCACAACTGCTTCCGTTTATTCCATTAGCACTCTTCAAGAACTCTGGTCGAATTGTGCAATTACAAATCGGAAACTACTCCGAGTAAAAACCAGGATAGCGAAAATGGGAGAATCCTATCGGGCGATCGATGCTACAAACACAGAACTTCACTTGAGCAAACCTGCTGAACGAATCGTCTGCCTCACCGCAACCGGAATTGATATCCTCGCAGAACTCGGTTTAGAACCTGTGGGTTATCTTGCTCAAGGCATTGCCGATCGCCCTGAGTTTTTCGGCGATCGCGCCCAACAATTTACCTCCGTCGGTTCCTGGATGTTGCCAAACCTGAAAGCCATCCGCACCCTTCAACCCGACCTGATTCTAGGTTGGAGATTTCCCCATCGGCTTTATCAGCACTGGCTGCGGCAGATTGCTTCAACCTATCTCATGAGCGGCAGCGGATATGACATTGCATTAGCCAGATTGCGGGATGTAGCTCGGCTAACCGGACGCGATACGGTAGCCGAAACCGCCATTCAACAACTGGAAACCCAAATTGAGACCTATCGTACTGCTATTCCAGCGAATTTACAGAAGACCGTGCTGATGATGGGTGGTTCAACACTCAATCTCCTCTCCCGTCGATTCATTATTGAAACTGACGTTGGAACGATGGGTAGCTTACTGCAACAGCTTACTCATTACCCTTGGATAGAACCTGCGGGAAAAAGAATGGAACCGGGCTTGATGACCGTTTCGCTCGATCGGATTGTTCAGAGTAACCCCGATGTCATCTTTGTGCAAACCTATCCGCCATCAACCGCACCACTCTCCCAGCAACTCACAAACAATCCACGATGGAAACGACTGAAAGCAGTGCAAACGGGTCAAGTTCATGAGGTAGACCAATTCTGGCATTCCGGAAACGGCACACACATCATGCAGATCATGCTCAGTCAACTCATGCCGCTCATTTATCCTGAATACCTGTGAGTTCCTATCTTGGATGACTGCTCATGCGAAATCGACTGGTTAAAATTGCGGAACTCAGCTTGCTCGTTTTGCTGATTGGGCTAGCGATCGCCCTTGTCAACCAAGTTGGCACCGAACAGCTTCGCGCAGATGTAGCTCGATTTGGGATTTGGGCACCTGTCATTGTCCTGCTACTGCGTTTGACCAGTATCGTAATTCCAGTACTGCCAGGAACCGCTTATTCGATTTTGGCAGGCGGTCTGTTTGGATTCGCGCAAGGACTGTTAATCATTGTGATCGCTGACTTCATCGCTTGCACATCAAACTTCTTCATTGCCAAACGCTATGGACGCAGCTTTGTGAAGAAGCTGGTGGGGCAAAAATTCATGGTGAAAGTTGATTCACTGGGGCAAAACTATCTGGAACGCAATGTTTTTCTAGTCACAGGGCTATTAATGACTGGATTGTTCGATTTTGTCTGCTATGCCGTTGGGCTAACGCAAATGGAATGGCGAAAGTTTACACCTGCATTGGTGCTGAGTATTGCGATCGCGAAACCGCCACTCGTGGCATTAGGTGCAGGAGTGTTTGAAGGGGGACGTATTCTGTTAGGGCTGTCTTTGCTGGGAATGTTTATCCTGGCAATGATTACCGCATGGGTGAAACGAAAATCAGATTAAAGAAACAACTTCTGGCTCCCGTATGGCAGGCAACATTACCCACCTGCTCAATTCTCAATAGAAGCGTATCGGCATCACAGTCGTAATAAAAAGCTTTGACTTTTTGAATGTGTCCAGACGTTGCACCTTTATGCCATAACTCCGCCCGCGATCGACTCCAGTAGCAAGCTTCTCCCGTTTCCAAGGTTCGCTGAATCGATTCACGGTTCATCCATGCCATCATCAAGACGGCATTGTCCAGGTAATCCTGGGCGATCGCTGGAATCAACCCCTGTTCATTAGACCTCCTGCATGAATCAGGAGGCATGTGCCAGTTCATGGTTGAGGATGCCAGCAATCAGGTTCACCCGCAAGCCAAAGCGTTTCCTGCGGTTGCGATAACGTCCTGAAAAGATGCGGAAAATCTTGAAGCGACGAATCACATGCTCAACGCGCACCCGCAGTCGTGCTAAGACCCGATTATGCTGCTTCTCTGCGTCTGGTAAGGGTTGCTGGCGCTTCTTCTTGGTGGGCGTACAGGCTCCCGCATGGCGTTTGGCAAACCCCTGCTAGCCTCTGTCAGCTAAGCATAACTGGGAGGAGACAACCGGCAGGCGACTGCGCTTGAGCAGCTGGAAGTCATGGGTTCTGCCGGTGTCAATAGCGGTGCCAATTACCTGCCCAGTTTCAAACTCCACTAGCAGTTGGGCTTTCAGCGTGTGGCATTGCTGCTTGCCGCTGTAGTAGCGCTTTTGTTTTTTGGGGACGTTCAATTTCCATCTCCCCCACATCCACCATCATGACTTTCCATTCCCAACCCGGTTGATAGAGCGGACGCTGACTCGGCAGTCGGAACCTACCGCCCTTGACCAACAGGTCTTCGACTTTGCGTACAATTCGCCCAACGGTGGTCTCGTGGATTCCCCAACTGACGGCAATATGAAACTGGCTGCGATACTCTCTCCAGTACTCCAACGCCACCAGCAGTTGTTCTTCCACACTGAGCTTGGCTTGTCCGCCCCGTTGCCCTTGACGATCTAGATGGGGGCGCAACACCTCAACCATCTCGCTGAATGTCTCACGGCTGACCGACCCCGCACAAGCGCTTGAACTCGGGCTTCGATAGATGCGCTAATTCGCTGTATCGCATATCTGCTGCTAGAGTGGGTGTTTATTCAGAATCTATCTGGCTTGGCTGCGATCCTCAACTGTCACACCACGTTGCTATTCATGCAGGAGGTCTTTTGTTCCCCGCGCTGACAGGAGTTATCGGCGCAGGCGGCGTTTTCCAAGCAGGCTCTTTCACACGGCAGTGTTGCTCCCGCAATAACCTTAGCGATCTGGGCAGCATTTCCTCTCTCTCTAGCCGCTCCACTTCTGGTAATGCCTTCACCTCTGACCACAATGTCTGTCGTACCGGCGGAGTTTCTGCCTGCTGCCATCCCATCCATACTCGCCAGTTCCACACCCACTGACTCAAAATCTGCCAGAATTCCTGTCCGCTCGCACTCCAACTACACCAACGGTCCATTTCCTGTTCTTCATCTTCCTCTTTTAGCCGCCGCTCAAATCCACCCCGTCCAAAGTACAGGCTCAGAACATCTTGGCTCTGCAAGCTTGATGCTGATTGCGAGGTGATAAACAGCTCATACACCTGCCCTTTGTATCGTTTCCCGACCCGTCCATTGTGCTGCCCTTCTGGACTCCGCACTACGATCAATCGAAAGGGACTGCTGTATCCCCGTCCTGCGTCTTCAATGTATCCAAGGTCTTTCCGTTGCTCTAACTCCCGCCCTTCAACGGACTCCCATCCCTCGGACTCTTGCATTCGAGCAACGACGACCGGATGTTTCAATAACGAGTAATCTCGGCTCCGCATCAGGTAGCCAATCCCGTTCTATTGCACTTGACTCACCAGCTTCGGGCTGCCATACAATCCGTCTAACCGCACAATCCCATGACTCACTCGCAATCCCTGCGTCTCCAAGTATCCCTGCATCCGCGCAAGCGCTCTCCCTAGATCCCCCGCGACGTCACCATTCCCCGCACTCCCATAGCTTCCCAGCCATTCACTGGTATGGGCCACCGCTACTGTCGTGCGTGTTCGTACCGCTTCTCCTCGTTTGCGTCCTCGATATCCAGGTAAACTCACCCCTGCACTCCGGCGGCGCGCTCCAGGATAGCGATCGCTCTCGCTCACATACCGCTGCCGCACCGCTTTTACTGTCCCGTCTACGTCTATCATCAAGTACCGGTTCCCTATCCGGTCTGTCATCCACACCTGCTCTCGCACACAGATGCCCTTCTGCCCTATCTCTTCTTCAAATAGTCCCCGCAGCGCTGCTACCGTTCCCTCGTCTACGTCCTTCAAAAATCGGCTTAAACTCGATGCCACTGGACACCGCGATCTCTCCCACAGTCCCATCACCAGTCCGCTCACTGGCCCTAAGCTCTTGAAATATTCCTTTAGGCTCCCTTCTCCGCTGACGGCATAACTGTTCAACAGCAGCACGTAATCTTTCACTTCGTACTGCCCCATCCGCCTGCGATTCACTTTCACACGCGCTCTCAGACGCTCTACCAATCCGCTCTCTTCCCAATACTTCCCATACAAAACTGCCTCCCCTATCCACTCTGGCACTCGCTTCTGCCCTAAACCTTTTACTCCAATCTCTACACTCCCCATTTACCACTCTCCCTCTCTCTCCCTTCCCCCAAATCATCTCATCCCAAATTCCCCTCTACACTTGCTTCCTAGCCCTCTTAACCCCACCGCGTTGCGCATCTCGTGGGATGCACCGGGAGAAACCATCCAGCTACGAGAAGCAAAAGACTGCCCTCCAGGAGCGCTGAGGATTCGTTCACCCTATGACGTTGAGGCACGTCGCAGTACGAAGTACAGCCGAAGTTGGACAGGCTACAAGGTGCACTTGAGTGAAAGTTGTGATGATAAGTTGCCCAGATTCATTACCAATGTAGAAACAGCAGAAGCAACGAACCAAGATCAATTGGCAACACCTAAAATACACGCTTCGCTGATGCAAAAAGGACTCGTTCCTGAACAGCATATTGTCGATCAAGGATACATGTCTACTCGATTGATTCAACACAGTTAAGATGAATATCAGATTGATCTATTCGGCCCTGTTTCTACCGGCAGTGGTTGGCAAGCCCAGGCGGGGCAGGGTTTTGACCTATCTCATTTCAAGATTGACTGGAAGCGTCAAGTGGCAAAGTGTCCCAAAGGAAAGCGCAGTCGAGATTGGAAAGTTGGGAAAGACCATTACGGTAACTCAGTGATCCATGTGGGCTTTAGAGAGCGAGATTGTACAAAATGTCCGGTTCGGTCTCAATGCACTCGCGCCAAAACAACGCCACGGGAATTAACGCTGAAATTACCCCATGAGTATCAGACCTTGCAACAAGCCAGAATCCGACAAGCAACGGATGCGTTCAAGCAGCAGTATGCGATTCGAGCGGGAGTAGAAGGCACCATTTCGCAAGCTGTTCGAGGTTTTGCCGTTCGCCATTGTCGATATGTTGGACTGGCAAAGACTCATCTGCAACACATTTTGACTGCGGCTGCCATGAATCTGGTGCGAGCGGTCAATTGGTTAGAAGGTGTGCCACTGGCGAAGGCGCGACAGTCGCAGTTCGCAAAACTGGCACCAGTCAGGGCAATCGGATAACTATAGGATGATGCGATTTTTCTCTCATCGATTCGCCAACAGTATCGAATCGTTGCCAACCCCCAATGTGGCTTAAACCGGCGATCGCTCCTCGACCCACAGAGAGCGATCGCTTTTCTCTATCTTTACCCCTTTGGCACACTCCCTCAAACAGCCTGCTCACAGTCTTTTAAAGTCAGTTTTGGTTAAGGGTGTTTTGGAGGGTGTGGCGACGCGGCATCTAATTATCTTACCTTTGACCGCGTTAGATAGATGAAGAATGTCCCCCCGATAAGAGCAGTCATGATTCCCACGGGTAACTCCTGCGGGCGAATCACCAGTCGTGCTGCCAAATCGGCGACAGACAGGAGGATCGCACCCCATAAGGCGGCATAGGGCAAAACCCAGCGGTAATCGAGTCCAACCCAGAAGCGCACCACATGAGGAATAATTAGCCCTATAAACCCAATTTGCCCCGCCAAAGCAACTGCACCGCCAGCTAGCAACACAACGGCGATCGCTGCGATCGCTTTCACCCATGCAGTTTGTAGCCCTAGCCCTTGAGCCACCTCGTCGCCCAGCGCCAGCGCGGTAATTTGTTTTCCCAGCCCAAAGGCAAGGAACAACCCCAGCAACAGGTAGGGTAATACGGGTAGCAACACGCCTAAATCTCGTCCCGCGACTGACCCTGCTAGCCAAAACCGGATTTCATCCAGGGTGCGCTGGCTCAGGATGAGCGTGCCCGTTGTAAAGGCGGAAAGCAGATATGCTAAGACGGTTCCAGATAGAATAAGTTTCAGTGGGGTGATGCCGCTGCGCCCAACCGAGCCAAGCGTATACACTGCTACAGAGGCGATCGCCCCACCCGCAAACGCGACCCAAGTATAGGTTTGGATAGAAGTTGTTCCCAGAAAAAAGGTCGTGATTACGACCGCAAACGTGGCACCCGCACTGATGCCCAAGATTCCGGGGTCAGCGAGCGAATTGCGGGTGAGTCCCTGCATTAGCGCACCTGCCACCGCCAGCGCCGCACCAACCACAGCGGCAATTAGCACTCTGGGCAGGCGGACAGTGGTGATAATCAGGTGATTGGTGGAGCCATCAAACGCAGTGAGCGCTAGCCAAACGGTCGATAGGTCAATCTCGGCAGCGCCCAGCGTTAGCTCCAGCATCATACAGCCAAGCAAAAACAATCCGCTAATTCCCAGACCCAGCCGCCGAAACAGAGGCGATCGCCAGCTTGGAAATCGAGGCATAAAAAATGGAGCTTGCGTCATGACTAACCATCACAAACCAGAAATAGGCATTGATTCGCAGAAACTTTTATGAGACGTGCAAGCAGCAGAGGCTCAGATACGGTAGATGTATTACGGCCGCTGCGTCGAGACACCAACTTTGACGCCTTCTACAGTTCGCAGTCGATCCATCACGGTTATCACGCTTCCGTACTCAACTTTTTCATCAGCATTGATCACCACAAGCGCTTCGGACTGGTTTCCCATTTGCGATTTGATTTGCGCGGCCAGATCATCTACAGATACAGACTGGCGATCGACAAACACCTCTCCTGATTGATCAATGGTGACGGTAATACGAGTCTGCTGCTGGGATTGAGCCGTTTGCGCTTTTGGCAAATTCACTGGCAATCCCTCGGAGCGCGTCAAAAACAGCGACGACATGATGAAGAAGGTCAGAATCGCAAAGATGACATCGATCATCGGCACGATGTTAATTGGCGGAATATCGTCCGCTTCGTCAGGAATATTCATTACGATTGGCTCAGCGCGGGGACAACTTGAGACATGGGAGCGAACCCTTCATGACGGCTCAGGTGCAACACTTCTAGCTGGCTACTATATTCCTGAATGGCCGCAATTTGTCGTCGATAAAACCCACGGAACATACTGGCGAACAGCAGCATGAACACAGCCACGATGAGACCTGCGGCGGTTGAAACCAGCGCTTCGCTAATGCCGCCCGTCACCTGCACAGCACTTTCGCTGCCCACACTCCCTAGATTCAGCGACGCAAAAGAACGAATCAAACCCAGCACTGTTCCCAGCAATCCCAACAGGGGCGACGAGGTAATGATCATGTCAAAGATGGAATTGAACCGTCGCAGCATCGGCAGTTCTGCTTGGGTTGCCCCTTCTAGCGTCAGGCGGAAGGCATGGGGCGGAAAGTGATCCACTTCTAGCGCTTCCAGGAAAATGCGAGCAATGGGCAGGTCGGCGTTTTGTCGCAACTTAACCAGGGCCGTCCCCAAGTCTTGCTGGTAAATTCGGAGCACTTCTTGAACGACTGGCTTTTGGCGACGATTGACCCTTGCCCAGAACACGAGGCGCTCGGCAATCAGGGCGATCGCCGCGATCGAAAACCCCAGCAAGGGCCACATGACAATTCCACCTGCTTGAAATAATTCCACAATCAACATTGCAATTCACACAGCGAATAGGCCAACTCATGAGGTTATGAGAATAGCAGAGTAACTTGGAAGACTTTATTGATAGTTCTTCTCAAGAAAACTTAGGTCTTTAGATTATTGATGTCAAGAGTTCGCAAGAATTTTTCTGGACGCTATACTCAAAAACTCTCCATTCCCTGGGAGAACGTCGAAGAATTTTCAATTCACATGAATGTTGCAAAGACGCTGAAACAATTGACAGGAAATGAGCTTGGGGTTCCTGTCTATCCAAAATCACAGCGAGTCGCAAATTGACAGCGTGCTAGTTACCCTCTAGGATAATTAGGGCAAATAGGAATTAGTCGCAGGTAGTATCAGAGCATACATTGTAGCCAATGTCCATTGCAGCAGAAGTTATCAAACAGCGAAGCAGATGACCTTTTCACATACCGTTGCTCAGCAGCGAGCCAAGCAAGAAAAATATGTAAGGCGTTTTGTCGGCTATAGCCTTGTGGGGTCTTTTCTGCTGCACGGAATTGCCATGGGCATGAGAGTCAGCCGCTTCGAAAATCCCCCAGCAGCAGAGGATTTGGTGGTGGTGGTGGAGCCGCCGACCGAGCCAATCCCTGTTCCTAGTCCGATTCAGTCAGAGACGGTACAACCAGAACAGGTCGAGCGGGAACAGCCACTTGCGTCTCGGTCTGTAGACGCGCCTGGTGCCAGTCGCGATGCCGAACTCGTAGAGCCGCCGACCGTTCCCCAGCGATCGCCAGATGCTCCCCCCTCACCTAGTGAATTGCCCTCAGCAAGCCCGCAGACCCCCGCGGCAGAGCCAACCGGAACCGCTGACGCAGAAGATGAAAATCCTGCGCCGGGGCCGCTTAGAAGCTTCTTTCCCACTTCGTCAGGCTCTCCTGAAGGCGCAGGAACGGTCGCCGCAGCGCCAGGAACGACGGGTGCAGGCGACCGCCCTGTCGCAAACCCGGAGTCAGATTCTGGCGAGGGCAGTCGTTCCAGAGGTGGCAGTCAGTCTCGGGAAATCACCTGTCGCGGCTGCGATTTTGATTATCCGGATCAGGCGAATGGCGCAGAGGGCACTGCCCGAGTCGTTGTGGAAACTGATGCCAGCGGTCGAGTGGTATCGGTGATGCTCTCTCGCTCTAGCGGCAATGCTGAGCTAGATCAAGCCGCGCTGCGCCAGGCCCGAGAGCGGGTGCGCTTAAACAATGCCAGAGCCGGAGAGAGCTACCCTCTAGATATCGAGTTTGTGCAGCCGGGTTCCAGGTCGGCTTCACAGGCGCGGCAACGGGGCGATCGCCGCAGCATCACCGTGACTGATCCAGCCCCAGCGGCAGACACTCCCTCAGCTCCCGCCACTGCCACCCAACAGCCGCCCACTCCAACCCCTAGCCCCTCCTCCCAGCCTTCTACTGCCGCTCCCGCCGCTGCAACCAGCCCCTCACCCGCTGCGCTCCCGAATGCTTCCCCGACGGAGCCTAGCTCGTCTCCAGCTTCAGTCCAGGCAGAGCCAACCCCAGCATCAAGCCCAGCACCAACTCCAGCATCGGTCCCAAGCAGACCCGCCAGTCCGGCTCCAGCGCGTAGCCCCAGCGCCACACCCGCTGCCCGTCCCAGCGCCACGCCCAGACCCGCCCCTGCCGCCCGTCCTTCTGCACCGGCTGAGCGCCCCCGCCCCGCGATTGAGCGAAACAATGCGCCAATTGTGGATGTCCGTCCAGAAGCGCCGGCCCGACCCAGGTTTCGGCCGCTGCCCAGGCGGACACCCCGTCCCACCCCAGCAGCGCCCGTTGCCCCCACGACTCCACCGCCAGCGGCAGACTCGCCAGAGTAGCCCTCGCCCTACATGCCCATCTCTATTCTCTAAAACCGCCAGCCCTTAACTATCGCTGTTGAACCGTGTCGAAAAGTTGGTTAGCCATCCGTTTTAGCAGTGTTCCGCTATCCTTTCGACTGGATCAGCGGCTCCCTGCTGTCATTGCTCTGCTGAGCGTGATCGCCCTTGGGGCACTCGTCCTCAGCGTCAGCTACGGCGAATACCCGGTTCCACCGTTAGACGTGGTGAAGACTATTCTGGGACGAGCAACAGACAATCCTGACTATCAGTTTGTCGTTTACACGCTGCGTTTACCCAGAGTTATAGCAGCCTTTTTAGTTGGGATGGGATTGGCGATCGCGGGCACAATTCTCCAGGGGCTAACACGCAATCCACTGGCAGCGCCCGAAGTCGTCGGGATCGAGGCTGGCGCAGGGTTGGCAGCCGTGATGGTGATTGTGCTGCTGCCTGCGCTTCCCCTTGCGCTGCTGCCTGCGTCTGCCTTTGTGGGGGCATTCCTGGCTGCGCTGCTGGTGTATTCTCTCGCATGGGATCAAGGTAGTTCACCCATTCGTCTAATTTTAGTAGGCGTCGGAATTGGGGCAGTCGCTTCTGCATTCACCAGTCTGTTCATCACCTTTGGCAATATAAATGACGTAAGCCAAGCGCTAGTGTGGTTGGCAGGCAGCGTGTATGGGCGCAATTGGGAGCAAGTGCAAGTGCTCCTGCCCTGGTTAGTCGTGTTCGTTCCTCTATCACTTTTGGGTGCGCGTGAGCTGAACACCTTACACTTGGGCGATGCAGTGGCGCGGGGGCTGGGCAGCCGCGTGGAATGGCAGCGCGGAATGCTGCTGCTGACCAGTGTGGCTCTGGCGGGTGCGAGTGTGGCCACCGCAGGCACAATCGGCTTTGTGGGGCTGATGGCTCCTCACCTGGCGCGGCAGCTTGTGGGCCCCTCCCATGAAGGCCTGATCCCAACCGCAGCATTGGTTGGTGGGTTAATCGTCATGCTGGCCGATCTGCTAGGGCGATCGCTCTTTGCGCCGATTGAATTGCCCTGTGGCGTGATCACAGCCGCCATCGGCGCACCCTATTTCCTCTATCTGCTCTATCGCAATCGGAATGCTTAGGCTTCATGGATACCGCACTCACTGCTCGTCAGCTCACGTTGTCCTACGATCGAGCCGCCATCATTCGGGATTTGCATGTTGAAATTCCAGTTCGCCAGATCACTGTCCTGGTTGGGGCCAACGGCTGTGGCAAGTCTACGCTGCTCAAAGGGCTGTCTCGCTTGCTGAAGCCGATGAGCGGAGCCGTATATCTGAATGGTTTGGCGATCGCCAAACTACCTACTAAAGCCGTCGCCCAGCAGTTGGGACTCTTGCCCCAAGGCCCAACGGCTCCCGAAGGGCTGACGGTGCGCGAGCTGGTTGCACAGGGCCGGTATCCCCACCAAAGCTGGTTTCAGCAGTGGTCCGCAGAAGATGAGCGGCTGGTCGAAGAGGCCTTGAGCATTACCGATATGACAGACCTGGGCGATCGCTCCCTCGATAGCCTATCGGGTGGACAGCGCCAGCGCGCCTGGATCGCGATGGCTTTGGCGCAACATACAGAGACTCTGCTGCTGGATGAACCAACAACTTTTCTGGACTTGGCCCATCAGGTGGAAGTGCTGGATTTGCTGCACGAATTAAACCAGGTACAAAAACGCACGATTGTCATGGTGTTGCACGATTTAAACCAAGCCTGTCGTTATGCCGATCATTTAGTGGTGATGCGTCAAGGCGCAATTTTTGCCCAAGGCGCGCCCGCAGAGGTGATGACAGAAGACATAGTGCGCGAAGTTTTTGGATTAGAGAGCCGAATCATCTCTGATCCCGTATCTGGCACACCGCTGTGTATTCCCATCAGCCCCAAAATGCGGATGAAACAAGAACGAACCTGACCCAGGCGATTGCCTGATCCAGGCTTGCTTAAATTCCAGAAAACAATTGACGCTATTCTCAACTATATTTTTTGCTCTTTAACTTGGCGGTCTAAAAGCCTAGAATTCTAACTCTGAAGACAGCCGCACACCACTCAACCCCATGATTCTGGAGGTTAATCAGATCAACATGGCGATCGCAATCTCACAATCTGACTATTGGGAGCTATTTAATCCGATCGAATCAACTGAGACAAGCGCCTATCCCACTGATTCATTTGAGGTAACTTGGGACTATCCCAAGCCAAAAGTGTTGAATCTTAAGATTTTCTTTTCTAAAAATAGACACACTAATCCTGTGGCAAGCTGGTTTTGTCAACAAAACACTAATTTTTGGAGCCAGTGGGCATAACTGATATTTTCACACATAAAAGCCTGTAAATATCGTAGCTTATCTAATACTTTGTTGCCAAATTCTTTCGGAATTGTCACCAATTGCAAAATCACATAAGCTACCAAACACGCATAAATCTGCATCTCAATCCCGTTCACATTCTTAGTAATTAGTCGATCTAGTTTCAGATGCATCTTCAGAAATTTCCAAATAACTCTATCTGCCAACGCAAACGATAAAATTCGCTAATTTCCTCATTGGAAATGGTATTTTCTCCCCCTATCGGTAGATTCGTTGACAAGCGATATTCTGTTTGTGATTCTAAATCACAAAAGGCGACAACCCGTGCTTCAACTTGCTCCTTACCCGTGCCAATCAAGAAGTTGCCATTTTCTAGCATCTTGAGACTAATATTATTCTTGATTCTGACGATAAAGTAGCGATTCTCTTGATTCAGTAAATAGCGAATTCGAGCTAGGCTAAAAAAGCCCCGATCCATGACCCCGACACTATTATCAGGCACAGCATCGATCGTTTCCTTCCCATGTTTACTGTCATGACCTTGACCAAAGTGGATGAAAACACCCCCCGGCTCATGTGTCATTAAATCTAAACCACTAAACAGCTTTACTTGGTGAATACCCTGCGCCCAGAGCAACTTGCTCGTCAAACTAACAATGGTTGAATCCAGCGGAAATAAAGTCAGCTTTGCAGCATCAATCTTATGCCTTTTGTGGAGTTCCTGCTTCAATACCCAAAAAAGATCATAAAGTATCTGGGGATCACGGTTCTTGCTGGCTTTAGAAAAAGTAGAAATCTTGACCTTGATGCCACGAATATTTAAGCGCTTGAAGACGCTCCTCATACTGCTTTGACTCTGATCGAGAACCAAGGAGAGCCAAATAGAAACAAATAGAAAGCTGTTGAGAACCGGATAGTCATCCGTGGCGAGGTGGCCCAGATGCTTTTTGACGATCTCAGGAAAGTTTGATATCATGATACTAACATTATTTTCTTTTTTATAGCCTCTAGTTTACACGATTAGGGGCTATTTTTTTAAACATATTTGCTATCATTCAACACTTCTGATCCCAAGCATCTTGGGACGGGATATTGTCGAGAGCTAAAGCTGCGAGATGAAATCCATCTACAGATCATGCACTACAAAATGCATGATTCTATCCAAATATAGCTACCTGAACGCGAGCATCCCATTGAATATAGTTTTCATCTTGCAAATCAATCTAAACCCCAAAAGGGCGCTCAGGATAGCGGCAAGTATGTTCTCTATGGCAGTGGATTACGCCAGAAGTGTTGAAAGTTAGGTTAAGCAAAGAAAAAATGGGGGCAAAATGCAGTATTCTGTCCCCAGATAAAGAAAAAATAACGTCCAATGGTAGCCACGTTTCCTCAAATTGTCAAATCCATATTGCAGCAACTCTGCGCGCATGACTATCCCGTGTTGAACTCACGCTTATTTTTTGAAATCTGGTTAACCTTCGTTTTAGACCAGAGTTTAACGAGCATGAGGGACTTGTTCTATCGCCTGAATAAGGCGGGTATTGAAGTTGACATTTCCACCTTTTCTAAAGCTTGCAAGACACGACAAGACCAGCATTTTTTCGGATCTATGCTGAACTAATGGAGCAGCTAAAGCGGAAGAATCCAGCAACAGCGCGAATGCTATTTCCGATTGATTCAACCGTTATTACATTAACCAGCAAGTTATTCTGGAAGCAGGGTTATCATCAGGTTAAATTGATGAACGGAGTGAATTTAACTCAGGGCAATCCGAGCGAGTGCTTGATTCATTTTGGACAAGGACATGATGCAAGATTTGCCGAGTGGGTAACAGGTATGATTCCTGAGAACGGCGTCGGCATCATGGATAGAGGCTTTGCGAGTTGGGAGTTTCTTGACCAACTAAGCCAGACCAAGACACTCTTTGTGGTGCGAATTAAGAACAACATGAAGACCGAACTTGACCATCAGCGGTATCGGGTCATTTGGTTTTGTGATCTCGAAAGCCAAACCGAGTTTCGTCTAGCCACTAATGTAGAACAGATGACGAATGAGGAGGTCGGCGAAGTGTATCGTCATCGTTGGCAGATCGAGGTGCTATGGAAGTTTTTGAAGATGCACTTAAAGTTGGACAAACCGATCACGAAAAGTGTGAATGGAGTCACGATACAAATTTACATGGTATTGATTGCTTATCTCGTTTTGCAGTTAATAGAAATTCCAGCGTTTTATGGCTGTCAGTTGTTAGATAAGCTGCGATATTTGCAACTCGAATTGAGCCGTCGCTGTTCAATTGTCCACTGGAGCTTTGACTGGGTGCCGGAGACACTCGTGTAGTTGCATGTTAAGTTTTATGTCCGAATTCAACACTTCTGGTTTTAGCGTAATTCATGTGTGCCAAGTAAGTGTTTTTCAATGTCATCTAGGACAGCATGAGCCGAGAGAAATTCAAAGCCGTACCAGGAGAAAAAATCGACTAAGTGAGCTTGATTTTGCTGAACAGCATTGACTCTAGACCATAAAGGGCTGTTTTGCAGCCGCTTTAAAGTAGCGTGTCCCTGTTCAAGATGGGCACCAACAAAAAGAGCATCGGCATCGATCTCTGGAAGTTTTTCTTCAGACATGGGTAGGAGTATGCCTTCGGGGGCTTGTGGAGATAGTAGTCCCAGATCATTCAGAATTGTACCTGAGAAAGAATTTTTCCCAGCCAGCATCAAGCCATTCCTTGTAAAGATAAATTCTGCATAAAATGGTCGGTCTCGCCTATTTAAAGTGCTCTGTAAATTGCCTAAGTTTTGTTTGAGCGTTTCCACTCTGCGATAGTAGTCATCCAGAAGCTGATTTGCAACATCTACTTTGTCAAAAACTTTTGCTGTTTCTATCAGATTTTGTTTCCAACTGCGAGAGATTTCCTGCCAGGGGACAAACACTGTAGGAGCAATTTGAGATAATTGTTGATAGGCACCTGGAGTTAACGCACCTGACGGACTAACGATTAGATCTGGATTGAATTTCAAAATGCTTTCTAAGTTAGGCTGGTCAGCAGAATAACCATACAGAGCAACATCTGAAACTCGGCTTGCTAAATGTTCAGGAAGATCAATCTGTTCTGATAGAGGAGACCATATCCATCCTGCCGCTGGTTTGATCCCTAGAGCAATTAAGTTGCTCAGGCTCAAAATATCTATTGCTACAATCCGCTGTGGATGCAATGGAATACAGGTTTCACCCATTGGATGTTTGACAGGTCGGCAATCGCCTGTTGAAGTAGCTGCAATATTGTTGTTTAGATTGAGAGTTTGATGACAGGCAGTGGTAAGCAAAAATATTGCAACTCCTAGTACGATACAGGTGATCAAACGATGCTGGAATCTCTTCATAGAAGTTTTGGCTCCCTAAAACGTCCATGAAAGCGTTCCCTGCACGGTAAACGGCTCACCTAGAATTACACGATTTATATTTCCGGCAGATTCAAAATAATCTATGTCGAAAATATTACGGAAATTCAACGCAGCACGAAATCTATCTCGTTCATAGAAAATAGCCGCATCAGTTCGTAAATAACTGGGAATTTCAAATGAATTGTCCAGATCGCCAGGGCGATCGCCAACAAAAAATAACCCTAACCCGAAACCCAATCCTTCCAAATCGCCCTCCTGTAGTTGATAGCTTGTCCATAAATTGAACGCATGTTTAGGGATATTGTTGATCTGGTTACCAACATCAAAGGTGTTGTCTTCTGTGATGCGAGCATCTGTATAGGCATAGCCTCCGATTACATTCCATCCGGGGAGAATCTCACCGGCAACATTAAACTCAATGCCTTGACTTCGTTGTTCACCCGTTTGAATTGAGAAATCTGGATTTTCTAAGTCTGGGGTCTCGACATTGCTACGGGTTAAATCATAAAACGCTAGCGTTGCCGTAAGTTGATCATTTAAATCGGCTTTCATACCGATTTCATACTGAGTCCCTCGTTCTGGTTGAAATAGACTGCCATCAGCCGTTCGACCAACAACAGGTAGAAATGAACGACTGTAACTTCCGTATAGTGAAATGGCTGGAATAGGTTGATAGACAATCCCGATGCGAGGGCTAAAGGCTTCATTCTGTTGAAAGGAGTCAGTTGATTCCAAAAAATCTTCTGATTCTTGAGTCGCAATATCAAAGCGTCCGCCTAATAGAAGCTTAAGATTTTCAAGCAGAGTAATTTGATCTTGAAGGTAAAAACCAACAAAATCAGTGGTTGTTAAATTGTCATAACGAGCAGTGACATCTCCAAGTGGTTGACCATAATCTGGGTCGAATAAGTCGAGTGGTGGCGCGCTGCGATTGAAACCTGACAATCCTGATTCTCGTCTAAATAGATTCACCCCTGCAACAAGCTGATGTTCTATGGAACCTGTATCAAATTCCCCCACCACGTAGGTGTCCAGATTGTAAACTGTTTCTTCAAAGTGTGGAGATTGAAAGCCTCGATTGAGCGTGCGACCGTCAGGATCTAAACCTAAACTAAATACGGCTGCTCTAGAAATATTGAAGTCTACAAATCGAAAAGCATTACGAATTTCCCAATTGTCGCTAAAACGATGCTGGAAATCATAGCCTAGTGTTAAAGCATCATACTGTCCGTTATCAGAAGGCTCACTAACGTAGCGATCGCGTGGAATATCACCATTAGGATTTGGCAATATTGTTCCTACAGCTGGCAACCCTAGATCAAAAGGTTGAGTGGCTTGAGCATAGTTAGCCTCAAAGGTAATCCTTGTCTGATCACTGATTTGCCATGTCAGCGTGGGAGCAAGAGAGTAACGTTGGGCATCATAAAAGTCAAAAAAGCTCTCTGTGGTTTGGGCTGCTCCCGTAAAGCGATAGAGTACGGTGCCATTATCATTCAAGGGACCAGAAAAATCGACGGAACCCCGGTAAAAACTAAAGCTACCCGCAGAGAGTTCAAAAGAATAATAAGGTTCACTCAATGGCTGTTTAGTAACTAGATTAACGATGCCGCCAGTAAACCCCTGACCGTAGAGCACTGAAGCTGGACCTCTCAATACTTCAACGCTTTCAATGTTTGAAGCTTCAAAGATAGGCGCAAAACCTGTGAGTGAATTTAAGCCATTGACTAAGTAATTAGCATCAAAACCCCGAATTAATGCGTCTTCAACGAACGTAAATCGAGGTGTAATTCCCCCTCTTGCTACGCCTGGCACGTTTCTTAGTGCCTCACTTAAACGAGTGACTTGCTGATCTTGAAGCACCTGTTGTGGGACAACCTGAATTGACTGGGGAATATCCCGGAGTGGCGTATCCGTTCGCGTTGCGGTTGAGGCACTCGATGGGTTATAGCCCTCATCTTGCTCCCCCGTCACCACCACCTGAATTGCGTCTTCTTCCGTAACCGCATCGGCATCTCCTAACATCACCGCTAACACCAATCCTTGAGCCTCTGTAGTTACGTCAGCTACAGGCGGCGCATCGGTTCCGGTGATTGCGACTCGAACTCTGTCACCCGGTAAACTCGTCACACTCACCAATGCGATCCCTTCGATCGGGTTTGCCTGAGAAAACTCCTCTGCGATCGCGGCATTGGGAATATCCGCAATCAGGGCATTGCCGATCGCCCTTGTTTCCGGCACTGCCAAAGCACCATTCTCCGTTTCCAGAATGATCTGCAAGCCCGCCTCGGTTTCCTCCACGCGCACATCAGTAATTTGGGTCAGCGAGGCTTCGATTTGGGCGATCCACTCGTCAACGGTGGTGGCAGGTTGGTCAAGCTCGGTTAGTTCCAGAGGTGCGATCGCCTCCGTAATCGGTTCACCCGTGTCTACAGCATCCGATGCTGCCTCGGCATAGACAGCGGGGGTGAGGAGCAGAAGAGTGGCGATCGCCCCCAAACTTCCCGTCACCGATTGAATTACACCAAAAAACACGCGGCTTCTCACAGCCCGATCGCACCAAACCTTCACCATGCTCACACCTAACGAGAACTATTTGCAATAAACCTTAGATGTAAGATTACAGAACTTCCCCCCGTACCGCCATACGGTAGAGCGCCAATTTTTATCCCTGAAGCGTCAAGAAGGCAGAAGGCAGAGGGCAGAAGGACCGAAAACGTGAGTCCTATTCAGCTGTCATCTTTAGCTTGGCGGCCTGCTGATGAGAGAAACCTATAATGAAATCAGAGTTGGGCTGAATGGGATGGTTTCACAGCTACAGGCATCCGATCAACAAGATGTCGTTTACCCCGACAGTGACGGGCAACCGATGGCAGACGACACTCGGCAGTTTCGTTGGATTGTGCTGATCCAGCAGAATTTAGAAGCTTGGTATGCCAATGATCCCACGGTGTTTGTAGCGGGTGACTTACTCTGGTATCCCGTTGAGGGAGACCCCAAAATCCGTCAGGCGACCGACGCAATGGTCGTGTTTGGCAGACCCAAGGGCGAACGTGGCTCCTATCAACAGTGGCGGGAAGACAACATTGCCCCCCAGGTGGTGTTTGAGATCCGCGCTCCTGGCAACTCCCAAACTGAACTGGATAAGAAACTGATCTTTTACGAGCGTTACGGGGTCGAAGAATATTACCTCTATGACCCCGAACGCAATGATCTCAGTGGTTGGCTCCGTCAAGAAGAGTGGCTCAGTCCGATTGATCCGATCGCCAACTGGGTTAGCCCTCGCCTAGAGATTCGGTTTGACTGGTCAGACTATGATTTGCAGCTTTATTTGCCAAATGGCGTATCATTCACCACCCTGGAGCAGGAGCGACAGCGAGCAGAGCAGGAACGACAGCGGGCAGATGCGGCAGAACAACAAGCCGCCCGATTAGCCGAGCAACTTCGCGTTCTGGGGGTTGACCCCGATCAGGTGTAAATCACTCAGATTTAAAGAGGAAGACCGATGGGCAGAACTGTTATTCTTGATCCGGCTGAAAGCTACACGTACAGTAAATATGCAGAACTGCCCTTTGACACGGCTGACATTTTGGCAGAATTTGGCATCACGCTGCACAACACCTCGCTGCAACTGCCCCAGCACTTGCCAATTGACCCAGCGCCATTGAGGATTGAATTGCAAGAAAACCTGACGCTGGTCGATCCTGCGTCAGAAATTGCTCGGCGCGAAGCATTGATTTTTCCTGTGCTCAAAACGGTTTGTAAGTTTATTCAGGCACCGCTCAAGATTGAGTATCCAGTCCGGGTAAGTGCCTGGTTAAAAGGCAGTTTTGACTATTTCATCCCTACCCCTCAAAGTTTGCTCGTGATCGAAGCCAAAAATGCAGACCTGTCCAGGGGGTTCACTCAGCTTGCTGTCGAACTAATTGCGCTCGACCAATGGACAGATTCGTCCACGCCAATCCTTTATGGCACCGTTACAACGGGTGACACCTGGAAATTTGGGCTGCTGCGACGTCAAGAGAAACAAATTCAGAAAGACATCAACACCTACGCCATTCCAAGCGATCTCAATCAGGTACTCTCTATTCTTTTTGGCATCACGATGAATGCATCCCTTGCATCCATGCCATGACGGTTCCTTTCTCACCTTTCTGGCATTGTTTTGGCGTTATTCCAAACCTGCGCTTGAATGCCTCGGTAAAATGTCCCAGATGGGAATAGCCCACCGCATGAGCTACTTCTGACACCCGCATCTGTCGGTTTCGCAACAGCCATTCCGCTTGCTCCATCCGCAGGGTGTGTAAATAACCAAACACCGTCGTATTAAACACCTCCCGAAACCCGCGTTGCAGAGTGCGATCGCTCACCCCTACCTGTTGCGCTAATTCCGACAACGAGGGTGGATGGGCAAGCTGGCGAGTCAGAATCTCTTTTGCCTGATGGAGACGATCGATCGTCTCTGGTTTCAGTCCAGGTACACGAGGTTGTTCTGAGCTATCAGCAATCAAGTCAAGGTAGATGACCAAAAGTTCTAGCACCTTCGCCTGGAGATAGAGCCGCTTCAACTCCCCACGATAAGGCGCATCCCACATCTGCTGGGCGATCGCCCGAATCTCAGGCGTGACACTGGGATAAAACGCAACTTTCCAATCTTCTCCTTTAAACAACTGCCGTACCTGATGAGACGACTGCTGGCAATTGCCCATTAAAAACGAGTCCAGCACCTCTGGCTTAATCTCGACATTAATACAGGTAAACCGCTGCCCCACCTGGTAGCTTTCGGCATAGCCTGGTGAAATGCCACTGCCCGAGAAATAGCTGCGCGTGCCGCCGAATCTGGGATAAATATTGCAATCAAAATAGCCTGACAGAAAAACTTCGATTTGAATTGGATGCTCGTGGGCGGGGGTTTTTACGACGAAGTCCTGGTAATATTCTTTGTCGTTGAAGTTTAACCACACCCCCGGCACTAGCGCCATGCCGCGACTGTAGCCTCGTCCCAAACAGGTGGGCACACCGGTTAGTTCCTCAAAATCATCCAGAACCAGATGAGCAGGACATGGCACGGGAGCCTGCTGTTCCAGTTCGTCCCAGTTGGATTCATTGAAAATGAGCGTCATGGCAGGGGTGAGTTCAGATTGACAATTGACACAAATGAGAATAATTTGCAATAATCTTACCACAATGCCTTTATCCTTAGAAACTTCTCACCATGCAACTGCGAGAACCAACCGACCAGCTTACAGGGGTTGCAGAAACCCTGATGATCACGCTGTATGCGCGTGCGATCGAAACTCAGCGTCCAGAGCCAATTCTGAGCGATCGCAAAGCCGTCGAAATTGCAGAAAGCTTGGATTATGACTTCAGCAAATATGAGAATGGCTGGGCATCGCAGCTGGGCTGCGTGATTCGGGCGAGGGCGATCGATCGCATCGTGCAGAACTTCCTGGAAACCCATCCGAGTGCGGTAATTGTCAATTTGGGTGCAGGATTATGTACCCGCTTTTCTCGGATTGATAACGGTCAAGTACGCTGGTATGAAGTGGATTTCCCTGAGGTGATTGCTCTGCGACACAAGTTCTTCCAGGAGAGCAATCGACATCACTTCATTGCCAAATCAATGCTCGACTTCACCTGGATGGATGCGATTCAGCGAGAACCGAATCAGCCGATGATGATTGTCTACGAAGGCGTATCCATGTATCTGTCAGAGGCTGAGAATAAAGCCTTATTGCAGCAGATCAATGCTCGTTTCAGTCCCGTTGAAATTCTGTTTGATGTGCTGAATCGTAAACGCTCACGCACTACTAAGCATCACGATACTGTCTCGAAAACGAATGCTGAATTTAAATGGGGAATTGATCAGTCCAGCAAACTTGAAACCTGGGGTTCAAACATTTGGTTAAAGCATGAGGAGTTCTATCTCAGTCAATTTTTGAATTATTCACAACGGTTGCCAATCGCTTGGAGTATTCTGGCACAACTGCTTCCGTTTATTCCATTAGCACTCTTCAAGAACTCTGGTCGAATTGTGCAATTACAAATCGGAAACTACTCCGAGTAAAAACCAGGATAGCGAAAATGGGAGAATCCTATCGGGCGATCGATGCTACAAACACAGAACTTCACTTGAGCAAACCTGCTGAACGAATCGTCTGCCTCACCGCAACCGGAATTGATATCCTCGCAGAACTCGGTTTAGAACCTGTGGGTTATCTTGCTCAAGGCATTGCCGATCGCCCTGAGTTTTTCGGCGATCGCGCCCAACAATTTACCTCCGTCGGTTCCTGGATGTTGCCAAACCTGAAAGCTATCCGCACCCTTCAACCCGACCTGATTCTAGGTTGGAGATTTCCCCATCGGCTTTATCAGCACTGGCTGCGGCAGATTGCTTCAACCTATCTCATGAGCGGCAGCGGATATGACATTGCATTAGCCAGATTGCGGGGTGTAGCTCGGCTAACCGGACGCGATACGGTAGCCGAAACCGCCATTCAACAACTGGAAACCCAAATTGAGACCTATCGTACTGCTATTCCAGCGAATTTACAGAAGACCGTGCTGATGATGGGTGGTTCAACACTCAATCTCCTGAGTGCATCCCACTTTTGCGATGAGTAAAAGTGCTTAGTTCTAGACTTTGGCGATAGCGATAAACTTTGAGTATTGTACTTTTACCCGATACCTGTCATGGACGCTGAGAAAAAAGCCCAAATCCAAGCCCATGCTCGTGCCCTTGCCGCTCTGCTATACGAGGAAACTGACCTAGGGCGTGTCATCAATTAAGCCAAGTCAGGGCAGCCGCCATGTAAATTGCACTCAGAAACGTCTCGGCTAACTTGTCATAGCGTGTCGCAATCGCTCGATACTGCTTGAGTTTGGCAAAGAAGTTCTCAATCAGATGCCGCGCTTTGTATAGCTCCTTGTCGTATTCACGCGGTGTCTTGCGGTTTCGCTTGGGCGGAATCACAGCAGCCTTGCCCTGTTGTTGGAGTCGCTCAACCACCCGTTGGTCTGCGTCATATCCTTTGTCAGCCAGGACTGTATCAGCTTGAATGTTCTCTAGCAGCACATCAGCCCCATCAAGGTCACAGACCTGCCCGGGTGTGAGGTGAAAGCCTGTCGGATTGCCCAGTGCATCGACAGTCGCATGAATCTTGGTGCTCAATCCCCCTTTACTACGACCAATGGCTTGGGCATTGGCATCCCCCCTTTGCCCCAGCACTATGCTGATGAGCACGCACAATCGTGGTGTCGATCATGGCGTATTCGTTGTCTGCATCTTCAGACAGCACCTGAAACACCCGTTGCCCCACGCCCGTCTTTGCCCAGCGCCGAAAGCGGGTGTGAACCTTGCGAAAATGACCAAACCGCTCTGGCAAGTCTCGCCAGGGAATGCCGGCTCGATATCGATATAGCACTGCCTCGACAAACAGACGATTATCCTTTGCTGTGACTCCCACCGCCCCCGCTCGTCCAGGGAGCAAATCTTGGAGCCGTTCCCATTGGTCATCGCGCAGGGCGTAGCGTCGGGTTGTCATAATCGTCAGATAGCTGAATCACTGCTGATTACAGCTTATCTAATTGATGACACTCCCTAGAGCAAGTGAAAACGTTGGCAGGGATTGAGGCGGCAGTGCGAGGACATCTGCTCGAACATGTCAGCCCAGAGATCGGGGATTTTTTATTGCAACAAGTAGCGGCACGACAAGTGGACGAAAGCGTCGCATCGAGAGCATCCTTGGACAACTGCAAGTGAGTGAGAAACAAGCTCAAATTCTGGAGGTGAAAGCGTACACACGATGGAGTCCTTACCTGGAGCGGTGTTGTTTGTTGGTGAGTGCCAATGAATCGTATGAGCGGGCGGCAGAAGACATTGAAGTGTTGACTGGGATAAAGGTTTCTCACAGTACTCAACAGCGATTAGTGCATCGTCAAATCTTTGAGTTACCGCAAGTGGAAGAAACGGTTGAGGAGATGAGTATCGATGGAGGTAAAGTGCGATTGCGAACACCCGAAGGAGAACCGAGTGAATGGCGAGATTACAAGGCAGTGAATCTGCACGAGTCCTGTGTTGCTGCCTTCTTTCAAGACAATGAGCAGTTGGTCAACTGGGTCAATGTTCAGTCTTTATCTGACCCATTGACTTGTATTGGAGATGGGCATGATGGGATCTGGAATGTCTACACCCAGATTGGCAACCAGACCCAAAGACGGGAGATTTTGGACTGGTATCACTTGGTTGAGAATTTGGGCAAAGTGGGTGGTTCTGTGCAACGTTTAGATGCCGTGGAAACCTGTTTGTGGCAAGGCGATGTCGAGGGCGCAATTGCACAGTTTGAGGATTGGCAACACGAGCGGGTTACGAATTTCGTTAGCTACCTTAACAAGCATCGACAGCGGATTGTCAATTATGGCTACTATCAAGCTGAAGGAGTCTCCATTGGTTCCGGGGCAATTGAATCGACCGTTAAACAACTTGGGCGGCGAATCAAGATATCGGGGGCGCAGTGGGACAAAGATAACGTTCCGCAGGTGCTGAAGCAACGTTGTGCCTACCTCAATGGGCAATTCTCAACATGAGTCTTGCAAAATTGGGATGCACTCGTCCAACACAAAGGTCAACCAGATTTCAAAGAACAAGCGCGAGTTCAAAACGGGATAGTCATGCGGACAAAGCTGCATCAAGATCGATTTGACAAGCTTCGGAAATGAGGCTATCATCAGGCATCATTTTTTGTTTACTAGGGGACAGAATACTGCATTCTGTCCCTTTTTTTCGTCGCTTAATCTATCTTTCAACACTTCTGGTAAAGGTGTAGTTGGTACGTTAAAGCAATAATTTTCAGATTTAGCAAAGAGGAAAATTGTATCGTGAATAACTCCGAAACTTCGAGTAGTGCCATGTGTTCCTGTACGTCGCCATACAATTTCATTAACACAGTAATCGAAACCAAAAACCTCGGATAATAAGCCTCTGAGCAGGAAATTTACACCTGAGTCACAGTGAACAAAAATGCTGCCATGTTCAGCAAGCAATTCCCTTGCAAGAACTAAACGTTCATACATCATAGTAAATATGAGTCCGTTCCCTTGCCCCACATATCCCGATAAGCAACCATCTCTAAAGTTGATTGATCTTTACCGATGGCTTCTTTCTCATCACCAATCTGAACCTGCATCGAAAAATCTGCGCCCACATCAAACGGCGGGTCAATATAAATCAGATCCACCTTGCCCTTAAACTCCTGCAACAGCGATGCCATCACCAGCTTGTTGTCGCCCCAAATCAGCCGATTGCGAAAATCATCCACACGGGGATTCTGCTGCTCAAATAGCTCCAACTGCCCCGTTGCCGCCGCTGCCCGCCGGGGTTCATCAATGCTCTCAATCTTCTGCATCGGCATGGCACACCCGGCAATATCCACCTCGCGCCGATTGCCATACTCGTCATACTTGCCCTCCCACACCAGTTCCATGCGCATTTGGGAGAGCGGGTGCGGGTTGTGGGGGCCGTAGGTGGGTTGCTGAGACATAATCAAGGCAAAAGGTAAAAGTACTTACATCTTGCACCAGTACATTTAGCCTACGTTTTTAGCTCAGCGAGGTGGACAAAGTGCACCGCAATACCGAGTGAATCGAGCAGGGATCGCGCTCGCTCAACTTGAAGCAGCGCTAAACAAGCTGCGACTTCCGGGAACAAGGCGTCTAATGCAGCAGTTGCAGCGACTTTCCAATCAGGGGTCGCTTTGGCGTGAGTTGCGCGGTGAACCCAATGAACCAGCACAAAGCTGAGGAAACACAACATCAACCAGCGATATACGCCCTTGAGCGTCTGCTGAGCAAAGCGATGCAACCCAAAGCGATGTTTGATGGTTTTGAAAAATCCCTCAATGCTCCATCGTCTACGCCCCCACCAAGTGATGGTGCTGCCTTTGAGGGGACGAGTCGAGAGGACAAACGTTTCGGCTCGCGTTTGAGGTAAAGCCAAGAAATCGTCACCGGGAAGTTCAGTCCCTCTAAGCGCACCTGTTGCCCTTTTTTCACCAGTTTGCTCACACAGCGACCATCAGCCAGTTTGCGGTCACACCGCACCCCGACAATTACCGAGTAACGGCGCTTTCGCATCGCTTTGAGGAAGGCCACGCTGCCAAAGGCGGTGTCTGCCAGAATGACCACCCGGAAGGCGCTCGTTAACGCAGGGGGCAAGCTACCTATTAAGCGAATCGCCAACTGCACCGCAGTCCGCTGATGTTTGCCACGCCAGACCCGAAAACTCCAGGGCACTCGACACTCTCCAACCACCAGATACAGCACCACCAGATGCAATCCTCGCTTGCCTTGCAGCACACGAATCAGCGATGCAAACGCTTTGAACTTGCCGCATTTCTCCAACGTCGTCAGATCCACCACCACCTGCAACCAGGGACGGCGACCTTTGGGAGCAGACTGCAACAGTTGCTGCACGATCTGCCGTCGCACCACGCGCACGACTTGGCGGGTGGGCCAGGCATACTCGTTGAGAAATCGGCTCAACGCACTACCCGACTTAATCAAACTGTGTTGCGGCGAGGGTTGCCCTTGAGCTTCTAGGAACAACCCCAGCATCGCTTGCAGGCTGTCTCTTTGGTAGGCACTCGGCATCAGGCTGAGCAGGGTGTAGACTAACGCTTGGGCGTGTCCAAGAATGGTTTCCACTGTTCTTGTTGTTTGTGACTTCACGCCCTTTTCTCTCATTGATTGCACCCGCCGAAAAGCCGTTCATCTGTACTGGTGCAAGATGTAAGAGTAAAAAGTAAGAAGGTTGGTAGTGACGACTTTAGTCGTCATCCAATATTCACTAAAGTGAACACTACGAACTTAGAGCGCTACGGTTTCAAAGGCAGTGCGGACAGGACTACCGGAAGGCGGTAAAAAGTTAAGTTTTTCAAACCCAATTACTCGCCCCTGCTGATCCTTCATCAAAATCACCTCATCGCCCGTTTCTTCGGCTTCGCCCTCATCTTGAGGGTTGCCAAACCAAACGACAAGGGTGTTACCTGTACGGTCATAAAATACTTTTACTTCTGCCATATCAACTCTCCTTCTTTAATTGCACTGGTTCGGTAGGCTGTGATGAGAAACCTTTCTCCGTTTAAGCGCCTCGCTACAGCACAGACCCAACGCTTGAATGGCTCAAAGCGCCGCCCCAGCCCAGGGCTAAAGCGGGATCACAAGCAAATCAGACATCGCTAGAGCGGCTTGCTTAACAGAGCGATATCAACCGAGCGATCGCAGACCCTTGCTACAGCAGGCTGCTGAGGCGATCGCAGGTGCGCTGGTTTTCTTCAGGCGTGCCAACTGTGATTCGCAGCCCACCGCAGGTCTTGCGAACCAGCGTCCCGGCAGATTTCAGGCTTTGAAACAGGTTCTCTAGCGTTTCATCTGCCGGATCATTTTGGAGCCGCAGGAATAGGAAGTTGGCGGCGCTCGGCCAGACGGTGATTCCTGGTAGCGTGGCAAGGAATTGGAAGAGGCGATCGCGCTCTGACAGCAGCGTGGGGATAGCGGCTAGCAGCACATCCTGGTGGGCCAGCGCCATCTCAGCGGCGCGTTGCGAGAGGCTAGGCAGGTTGTAGGGCAGGCGAATTTTTTCTAGCGTGGCGGCGAGTTCGGGATGGGCGATCGCATAGCCAACGCGATGCGATGCCAGTCGAAACGCCTTAGAAAAGGTTCGCAAAATCACCCAGTTGGGATGCTGGGGCAGTTCCGCCAGCACGGTTTGCTGACTGAATTCAAAATAGGCTTCGTCAATCACCACCAAAATGTGGGGGGGTAGACTCCGCAGCCAGTCCATCTCGGCAGGGGTGAGCGCATTGCCCGTGGGCGAGTTGGGATGCACCATAAACACGACGCGGATGGCGGGCTGTCCGGCGGCAGGCGTGGCGATCGCATGGCTGGCAGCGGCGAGATCCGTTTCAAAGGTTTGCTCGTCGCGCCCTACGCGCACCACAGGAACGCCCAGCGTGCTGGCGGTGATGGCATACATGGAAAACGTGGGGTCGGCCACCAGCACCGAGCCTTCTGCCCGCAGGCAGGTGGCAATCAGCAGCGACCGGATGAGTTCGTCAGACCCGTTGCTGACAGAAATATGGGCCGAGGTGACCCAGCTTGCGGTGGATTGAGCGGACTGGTGCGTGGACTGGTTGGCATATTGGGCGATCGCCCCTTTCAGCGCCGCATGCCCTCCGTCGGGATAGCGGTTTGCCTCCAGTTCATGCTGATAGGCCCAGGCCAGTTTTTGCTTCAGGTCGTCTGGCAAATCGTAGGGGCTTTCGTTGGTATCCAACCGATCGACCCGCGCAGGCTGCGTCGGGGAGCCATGCACCGCCGCCTCTGCACCACCAGGATGGGGCGTATAGGACACCAACTGAGCCAAATCGGATCGCAAAAAGGGAAGCATAAACCCGCCTACCGCTGCAAGCACACAGCCTAAAACCACCTCTCATAGCATACGATTTTCGAGCAGTGGTCTGTTGCCGTTCGGCTTGATGCAGAGCGATAGACGGTCACTCGGCAGCGCTGGACCCGAAAAGCCCCTACTCATAAAGATCTTAGGGATTAGCGGCGATCGCCCCTCGATGCATCGGCGCGATGGTGTAGGCTGAAGAAAGCGGCTGGAGCGTCACCAAACAGGTCTTTGCATCCCCGTTTCAATGGGATATTGGTCGCTCTGGGTCGAATTAAATCTATCGGATTCAGTCTAATTTATTTTGGTCAAAGTTAAAGGTTATGGACGATAGCTTGCTGCCCGTTGTCTATCTCAGTGTGCTGGTGGCGCTGCTGGCGATCGCGGGTATCTTCCTGTTTCGCCAGGTGCTCAGAACGCGCAAGGTCGAAACTGCCCTGACGCGCCTGCAAAACAAGCTCACCAAGGGCCCTGGCACAGCGCAGGAATACTATGAACTGGGCAGCATTTATCTGGATAAGAAGCTTTACTCGCAGGCGATCGCCCAGTTCCAAAAAGCGCTCAAGTCCAAAGACCTGACAGAACCCGAAAACGCTGCCTTGGTCTACAACGCGCTGGGCTATGCCTACGCCGCTCAGGAGCAATATGACCTGGCCATTCGCCAATACAAAGAGGCTCTAGAAAAGCAGCCCAAGTATGTGACTGCCCTGAATAATCTGGGCTTTGCCTACGAGAAAAAGCAGTTGGTCACGCAGGCGATCGAGGCCTATGAGCAAGCGCTGGCCATTGACCCGAAAAACGGCACTGCCAAGCGGCGCACCGAGTCCCTCAAGCGGCGCGTCGCCACGCCTGCCTAGTCTGTGCTGATCGAACTGGGTTCCGTTTCGTGCTGAACAAAAAACCGGGGCACTCCGCCATTATGCGTAGAGATCCCCGGTTGATTTTTTTAGGTTCCGTAGTTACACGGTTGTGCCGCTAGAGTCGCTCCAGAAGGTTCTGAAGCCAGGTTTGCCTAGTCGTTGTCCCACTCCTCATGGCCAAGCAGATCGCCGATGCGATCGCGCAACAAAAAATCACACTTTTCAAGCTCGCACTCAACGCAGGCCCACTCGCGGGCAGGAATATATTTGCAGAGGACGTAGATGGGCTGCTGACGGCTGACAATCCCTTTTTGAACCAGTTGACGGGCTTCGTCTTGAAGGAGATCCATAGAGTATTGAACGGTTTGGAGCATGATTTCGACCTCTGCGCTAGAACTATCGAAACGTCGTGAGTGCTTCAAGCATGACTGACCTACGTAGGAACACTCAACGAAACACTCTGTATCAAAAGTTAGCGTTTATTTACAATCAGTGTTACCTTTTGTATTTCAGTATACTGAACCATCTCTATTCTCACGCTACTTCTTCGGCAATGAGATTAAAAAATATTAAAAAGTCACGAAATCATCACATTGTAATGATACGAACTTACTAAGTTTGGAGCGGCTGTGGAAATATCAGCCGTTTTGCGGATAGGCCGATCGCTAGCAAGATTGCTGCTTTCATGCTGCTCGCATCAGCAACGCCCTGACCTGCTATGTCGAAGGCGGTGCCGTGGTCGGGCGAAGTCCGCACAAAGGGCAGCCCGATTGTGGTGTTGACGGCGCAATCAAACGCCATCAGCTTGACGGGAATTAGCCCCTGATCGTGATACAGCGCCAGGTAAGCGTCATGGGTCTGCACCGGACGCGACGTGCCAAACCACGCCTGCCCTGGCCGCACCCAGAGCGTGTCTGGCGGAATGGGGCCGTCTAGTGTCAGGTGGGGATGCTGCTGCCGCATTTGGTGAATCCAGGGGGTCAGCCACTCCAATTCTTCGCGCCCGAGCTGGCCCTGCTCGCCGCTGTGGGGGTTCAGTCCGGCGATCGCCACTCGCGGCTGCAAAATTCCAAAATCGTCCCGCAGGCTGTCAATCAGCAGCCCCAGCTTGCGCGTCATCAGATTGGGCGAGAGGGCATCGGGCACCTGCCGCAGGGGAATGTGCGTCGTTGCCAGCAGCGCCCGCAGCGTCCAGCCTGTGTGGGGCGATCGCCCAACAAACATCATGCCAAACCGCGTTACCCCTGCCTGCTCTGCCAGCAGCTCCGTTTGCCCCGGATAGACGTGACCCGCCGCTTTCCAGGCAGACTTGGCGATGGGCGCAGTCACAATGCCGTCAAACTCACCTGCTAACGTGTGGGCGATCGCCGTTTGCAAAAACCGAAAACTGGCCTCGCCGCTGGCAGCACTTTCCTCTCCGGGCGCAATTTGGGACATCAGCGCCGAGTCGAGCGGCACCTCCAGCAGGTCGAGCGTAGAGAGGTCGGGGAGGTGGGAACATCCTGCCTGCACGAGGCGATCGCACGTCTGCTCCAGCAAAACGCGATTGCCGACTAGCGTGATTTTGCTGGGCTGTTCTGGTGGCTCGGTTGTCAAGTCCATCAGTGCCTTCAGGACGACTTCTAAACCAATTCCCGCCGGATCTCCCAGGGCGATCGCCACTCTTGGCTGCACCATTTTCTTCTCCTGATAAACGCTACAAATCCTGCCCCAAACGGCAACCGCTGTTCCAAAAACCGACGAAAACCCAAAACCAATCCACCAAACGGGCTGCAAACTGCCTTAAAATGCATGTTGCAAGCCTTGGCACACTTGCCCAAAACTGAACCCTGATCCATGCATCTCTATTTATGCAGCATTTCGCTCAAGGTCGTTGCGGGCAAGTTGCTGCCAAGCCAGAGGCTCCCAGACCCACTCAATCGCACTTAATTAAGGAGATATCGAAAACATGAGCGGTGAAATGCTGAACGCAACCTTTCTGTCCTTTACCCTAATTTTGGTGGGGCTGGCTTTAGGCTTTGCGCTGCTTAAGCTCCAGGGCGGCGAAGAGTAATTTAGAGTAATTTCAGGTTGGCTGGCCTGGTTCGTTTGAAGATTGCGCGGTTTCCGTCGATTAGTCACGAAACACCGCCCACGAGAAACCAGGCAGCCCTACCCAACCTTTCCCAAAACCCAAAATCGCAAACCCAAAATCGCAAATCTAAAATCCAACGCCCTTAGCTATCCTCTGGCTCATCCCAGATGCTCTGCCACTTCTCGATACAGGTTTAAGACGTGGCTGTCTTTCAGGTAATAGAACACATTGCGCCCCTGCTTGCGATAGCTGACCAGTCGGAGCGATCGGAGCGATCGCAACTGATGAGACACCGCCGACTCGCTCATCCTGACCACCGCTGCCAAGTCGCAGACGCATAGCTCCTGTTGTGCCAGTGCCGACACAATCCGCAGCCGATTGGCATCTCCCAGCAGCGCAAAAAATTCTGCCATCCGCTGCGCCTTTTCGACACTCAGCAGCCCCCGCTGCGCCTGCCGCACATGCTCCAGATCGACCGGATGCTCCGTCGCGCAACTGGGGCTATCTTCTGGAAAAGACTCGCTCACCACTGCTCGGATCGGAGAGGAATTCCTCTGGGACACTGCTTTGGGCATAGGTCTGAGGGGTAGGCTTTAATGAAGATTTTACAAACTGAAAGCCGCTTTGCAGCCTGCACAACACAGGTGAAGCTCTCTCTAGCCTAGCAACTTGCCTACTATTCAGCGCGTCTCGCAAAAAAACGGATTCTCTAGCGGGCCGAAATATTAGAGAATGAAAGGTGTATCTTATAAAAAGTTAACGATTTCGGACGAAGTCTATAATGACGTTACTCGTGGTCGGTGCAACAGGCACCCTGGGCAGGCAGGTCGTTCGTCGCGCATTGGATGAAGGTTATCCAGTGCGCTGTCTGGTGCGAAGCTTCCGCAGAGCTTCGTTTCTCAGGGAATGGGGCGCAGAACTGGTGCTGGGAGATTTGTGCGAACCAGAGACATTGCCCCCTGCCTTTGACGGGGTAACGGCGGTCATTGACGCGGCCACGGCTCGTGCGACAGATTCGCTCGGTGTGCGACAGGTCGATTGGGAAGGACAGGTGGCGCTGATTCGAGCGGCAAAGCTGGCAGGGGTCGAGCGCTTTATCTTCTTCTCTATCCTGGATGCCGAGAAATATCCCGACGTGCCGCTGATGGAAATCAAGCACTGCACCGAGCAGTTTTTGGCAGAGTCGGGGCTGAACTATACGGTTCTGCGGACGGCTGGCTTCATGCAGGGGCTAATCGGGCAGTACGCCATTCCCATCCTGGAAAAGCAGGCCGTCTGGGTGACGGGGGAAACGTCGCCGATTGCCTACATCGACACGCAAGATTTAGCCAAATTTGCGGTGCAGGCGCTGAAAGTTCCCGAAACGGCTAACCGCACGTTTCCGGTGGTAGGGTCGCGGGCTTGGGGCGCGTATGAGATTATCCGCCTGTGTGAGCGTTTGTCGGGGCAGGAATCCAAAGTGTCTCGAATGCCGCTGGGGCTGCTGCGGGCCGCCCGCAAGATCGCCCGATTCTTTCAGTGGGGCTGGAACCAGGCCGATCGCCTCGCCTTTACTGAAGTGCTGGCTACGGGTAAACCACTGACCGCGCCGATGGAAGAAACCTATCAAGTCTTTGGCATTGACCCGAAGGAACTGACGACCCTGGAAGGCTACATGCAGGAATACTTCAGCTTGATTATGAAAAAGCTGAAGGAAGCAGAATACGAGAAGGAAAAGGCGAAAGAAAAGGCGATGAAGCGCAAAAATGAAGCGATCGCCCTTCAAAAAAAGTCGAAGAACCCAAGCCCTAGTGAGGGTTTAGAAGGTGTCACTTTGCAGTACCTGTGCAGAAGGGGGGTTGGGAATCAGCTTCCTAACCCTTTTCGGGGTTTCCGCCCCAAAAGTTATCTGGTGTTATCTCAATTTTCCTTAGGGCACTCCGAATGAACTTGCCGGAAGCCCCACAGACGCTCGACGGGCCATCAAAAATCCAAAATCCAAAGCCAAAAATCTCAAAGAAAGCCGAGGGCCATGCCTAACAGCAGCACAAAGCCAACCCAGACATTTTGCCGGAAGATTTGACCAAAAAGAGCGGGGTTTGGAGCGGTGGTGCGGGTGTGGCGGAGGCGGAAGTATTGCCAGACCCAGAGGGCGATCGCCCCTGCTAGCGCAATCCAATACCCCCAGCCTAGCGCCATTAAGCTACCGAGCTTCCCAAGCAGCACCGCCGTCGCTGTGAAAAATGCGCCCACTGCCTGCGCCGCATATCGCCCAAAGAAAATCGCGCTAGAGTTGACCCCGACTCGCAAATCATCGTCCCGGTCGGCCATGGCGTAAACCGTATCAAACCCCAGCGTCCACAGCACCGTTGCCCCCCACAGCAGCCAGGTTTCTAGCTCCAGCGTGCCCGTCACCGCGCTCCAGCTAATCAGCACGGCAAAGCCCCACGCCAGCGACAGCACCAACTGCGGCACCGGAAACACCCGCTTGGCCAGCGGATATAGCACGATGACCGGAACCGCCGCCACGCACAGCCAAAAGCTGAGCGGGTTCAAATACAGCGACAATCCGTAGGCGCAGAGCATCGACACCAGCGCCACCACAATGCCCGTCCGCACCGACAGCGCCCGCGAGGCCAGGGGCCGGGTTTTGGTGCGCTGCACCTGTGGATCAATGTTGCGATCCCACAGGTCATTAATCACGCAGCCCGCCGCGCTGGTGGCCAACGTCCCCAGGACAATCACCCCAATTAAAATCGGCGGCGGATTGCCCCGCGCCGCCAACACCACCGCCCACAGTGCCGGAATCATCAAAATCAGCCGTCCAGCGGGTTTGTCCCAACGCAAGAGGCGTATCACCTTCAGCCAAGTGGGTTGGGGTTGGGGCGAGGGATGAGTCACCATAGGTTGAGTTGCCAAGAGCGTTGGGGAATGAATGCATTTATCCTTAGCCTACAGGGTCGCAGGCGATGGCGGAAAGATGAAGAAATGAGGAAGTCGAGAATCCGGTCTGGAACCAGATTCGCCCCCACTCAGTTTCTAGATATTCAGTTTCTAGAATAGAGATAACGACAAATTCATCAAGTTATCGGAGCGCTATGACTGACGTTCGCAATCCTTCCTTCCCAGATGCTACGAGTCCGTCAGCCAGCGCACCCTATTTCGTGATTTACGACGGCAACTGCAATCTCTGCGTTAATCTGGTGAAACTGCTGGAATCGCTGGATCGCGGTCAGATGTTTCGATATGCGCCAATGCAGGATGAACCGACGCTGGCGCAGTTTGGTATTACTCCACGGGATTGCGAACTGGGGATGATTTTGCTGCGGGCGGATGCGCCGGAGGTACGCTGGCAGGGCAGCGACGCGGCGGAAGAAATTGGGCGACTGCTGCCGCTGGGCAACGGATTTGTCGCGGCCTATCGGGCGCTGCCGGGGGTGAAGTGGGCGGGCGATCGCCTCTATGAACAAGTCCGCGACAACCGCTATGCCCTGTTTGGCAAGCGCGATCGCCTCTATCAGTCTGCCTATCCGATTTGCGGGCTGGGCGACTGCAACTTGCAGCCAGATCTACCCCAGCCAGACACCGTCGGCAGCTCGAACTAGCCATCCAAAATTGCCAATCTAAAATCTAGAATGGCCCAAGCTGTTCGTTAGAATAGCGCCATCTCTTTCGATGCTTCGAAAGTGCCGCTTCAAGAGTGCCCTAGAGAGTAGCCAATGGTGTTGCAACATCCTCAACAGCCTGCCCGCTCTGTGCCAATGCCGCCGCTAGAAAGTGGCGATCGCCTCACCCGCGCCGAGTTTGAGCGCCGCTATCAGGCAACCCCGGAGCATTTCAAAGCAGAACTCATTGAAGGAGTGGTTTACGTAGCATCTCCAGTCCGAACGTTTCATGGCAACCCGCATTTCAATCTCATCACCTGGCTAGGGGTCTATAGCGTGGCAACGCCGGGTGTCAGCGGATCAGACAATACGACCACTCGGCTGGACATGGACAACGAACCCCAGCCGGATGCGCTGCTGCGGATTGAGGTGGGCGGAACCTCCACGATTAGCGATGACGGCTATATCGAAGGCGCACCAGAACTCGTCGCAGAAATTGCCACCAGCAGCGCCGCGATCGACCTGGAAGCCAAGCAAAACGCCTATCGCCGCAATGGCGTGCAGGAGTATTTGGTCTGGCAAACCTTCGAGAATCGCCTGAGCTGGTTTCGCTTGCAGGCAGAGGAATATGTCCTGGTGGAACCCGATGCGGAGGGCATCATTCGCAGCAGCGTGTTTCCAGGGCTGTGGCTGGCCGCGCCCGCGCTGCTGGAGGGGCGGATGATTGAGGTGCTAAATGTGCTGCAAGCGGGGCTGGCTGACCCGGCGCATCGAGCGTTTGTGGAACTGCTGGATGGGCGATCGCCAACAAGCCGCACCACCTAACAAAAGGGGGTTGCACGGCTTGTTTCGCAATCATTCTTACTTTACGTTATCTCTGCGTCGTCTCAGCGTTATTTCTGCGTGGCCGACAGCGGTTCCTCCAAATCTTCAAAATCGGCAGGCGGTGCAGGCAGCGCAGGCATGAAGCGATCCGTCAGCTTTTTCACGATGATGTACAGCACGGGAACCATGAACAGGCTGAGGAAGGTAGACAGCAGGTAGCCGCCAAAAATAGCCGTCCCAATCGAGCGACGACTGGCGGCTCCGGCTCCGGTGGCAATCATCAGCGGGAAAAAGCCCACCAAACTGGAAAAGCCCGTCATCAAAATCGGGCGCAACCGTTCTTGAGCGGCTTCGATCGCCGCTTTGGTGATGGGCAAGCCTTTCTCGCGCAACTGATTAGCATATTCCACAATCAGAATTGAGTTCTTACTCGCCAGACCGATCAGCATTACCAGACCCACCTGGGAATACACATCATTAGCTTGCCCCCGGAGGAACTGCGCCCCCAGCGCCCCCAGCACCGCCAGCGGCACAGCAAATAAGATAATTGCCGGATCTACAAAGCTGCCATATTGCGCCGACAGCACCAGATACACCATTACTAGTCCTAGGGCAAACAGCAGCGGCGCTTGCCCGCCCGACTCAATTTCCTCCAGGGCGGTGCCGGTCCACTCAAACCCCAGGCTGGGTGGAAACACCTGCTGGGCGACCTGCTCCATTGCGGCGATCGCCTGTCCAGAACTCCGGCCCGGCGCCGCGCCGCCCTGCACCGAAATCGACCTCAGCAGGTTGTAGTGCGTGATCGACTGGGCGCTGGTGGTCGGGGTCAGCGTTACCAGGTTGCCGAGGGGCACCATGCTGCCGGAAGCAGACCGCACATACAGTTGGTTCACATCCTCTGGCTGGGCGCGAAACTGTTCGTCTGCCTGAACATACACGCGATAGCTGCGCCGATCCAGCGTGAAATCGTTCACATAATCAGACCCCAAGAAGCTCTGGAGCGTCGAGAAGATGTCGTCAAGATCCACGCCCAAGGACTTGGCCCGCTCCCGGTTTACATCCACAACCAACTGCGGCGTGCTGGCGGAATAGGTAGAAAACACCGCCTGCAAATTGGGATTTTGATTCGCCGCCCCCATCAGCGCGTAGAGATAGCCCACAAACTCATTCAGGGGCATATTGCCCCGGCGATCCTGCATTTCTAGCTGGAAACCGCCGAAGTTGCCCAATCCCTGAATTGAGGGCGGGTTCAGCGAGAAAATTCGGGCTTTGGGCATTCCGAAGAACTTCATCTGGATTTGCCCGATGATTGCTTGGACAGATTGCCCGGGGCCTTTGCGCTCTTCCCAAGGCTTCAGCAGCGTGAACATAATACCTTGGTTGGGCGCAACGCCTGCAAAGCTAAAGCCCGTTACGGCAAAGTTCGACTCTACTTCAGGAATCTTGCGTACCTCAGCCGAGGCTTCATCCAGAATTTTCTTGGTGTAGTTGAGGGACACGCCTTCCGGAGCCTGCACCAGCGTAATGAAATAGCCCTGATCTTCCTCTGGCAAAAAGGCTCCGGGAACCGTGCGATAGACCCAGGCCGTGGCCATCAGCGCCAGCACAAACCCGGCCAACACCCAATACTTCAACTGAGACAACACCGTGAGCGATCGCTGATAGCGCTGTCGAATTCCATCCAGCCACTGGTTAAACCGCTCAAACTGTCGCCCCAGCCAGCCCTGGTGGTCGGAGCGCGGCCGCAGCAGCAGCGCCGACATCGCAGGCGAAAAGGTCAGCGCATTGAAGGTAGACACCACAATTGAAAAGGCGATCGTCAGCGCGAACTGGCGGTAGATCGCGCCCGTCGTGCCAGGAAAAAACGCCACCGGAACGAACACCGCCATCAGCACCAGTGAAGTCGCAATCACCGCGCCGGACAGTTCTTTCATGGTTTCGGCTGCCGCACGGAATGGATTCATGCCGCGATCTTGCACCTTGGCGGCGATCGCCTCCACCACCACAATCGCGTCGTCCACGACCACACCCGTCGCCAGCGTCAGACCAAACAAGGTCAGCGTGTTAATCGAGAAGCCGAATATCTTGGTGAACACGAAAGTTCCAATCAGCGCAACCGGAATGGCGATCGCCGGAACCAGCGTAGTGCGCCAATCCTGCAAGAAAATGAACAGCACCAGCACCACCAGCAGGATAGCAGTGATTAGCGTATACACCACATCTTGCAGGGAAACCTGCACAAAGCTGGTAATGTCAAACGCCACGGCGTAGTCAATTCCAGGCGGAAAGGATCGCTTCAAGTTTTCTAACTCTTTGCGAACAGCAGCCGTTGTCTCTAGCGCATTGGAACCGGAACGCTGCGTGATGCCTAAACCGATGGATTCAACATCGTTATAGGTCAAGAAAGTTCCATAATTCTCTGCACCCAGTTCCGCCCGTCCTACGTCTTTCAGACGCACCAGGTTGCCGCCTTCACCAGTTTTCAAGACCAGATTTTCAAATTCTTCGACGGACTTGAGCTGGCTATCGGCCCGCAGGTTGATTTGATATTCCTGATTCGGATCAGCAGGCTGTTGCCCCAGTTGTCCTGCGCCCACCTGGAGGTTTTGTTCGCGAATGGCGCTGGTGACATCCTGCACCGTTAGCCCCCGTGCTGCTAGCCGCGCCGGATCAAGCCAGAGGCGCATGGCGAACTTGCGCTCGCCGAAAATCTGAATCGAGCCGACCCCCGGAATCCGCCGCAGGGCTTCCACCATGTACAGGTCAGCGTAGTTACTGAGGAAGAGGCTGTCGTATTCGCCGTTGGTGGGGTAGAGGGCGATCGCCATCAAAAAATTACTCGACGACTGCTCCACCGTAATCCCAGTGCGGGTCACCAGTTCTGGCAAACGAGGCTCGGCCCGCGCCACTCGGTTCTGCACGTTCACCGCCGCAATGTCGGGATCTTGTCCCGCCGCAAAGGTGACGGTGATCTGGCTGGTGCCGTCGCTGCCGCTGCTAGAACTCATGTAGCGCAGCCCGTCCACGCCATTGATTTCCCGCTCCAGGATATTGGTCACGGCGCTTTCGACCGTTTCCGCATCTGCACCCGGATAGTTGGCCGTCACTACCACCTGCGTCGGTGTGATGTCAGGAAACTGGGCGATCGGCAGCGTCGGCAGCACCACCAACCCCAAAAACACCGTGATGATGGCGCAAACTAGCGTAAAAACGGGTCGTTTGATGAAAAAGTTGGCAAACATGAGGGGTGGGAATGAGGGGTCAGGGGTCAGGGGTCAGGCATACAAGTCGCAACAAGAGGAGAGTTTGGGCTGGTTGGAATGCTAGCGTTCATGCAAAACCGAACCCCGAATCCCAAACCCTGAACCCCTACTGCGCCATCGCCTGAGCAGGCATAATCGGTGCGCCCTCGGTAAGGTTTAACACGCCCGACACAACGACTTGCTCACCGGGCTGCACGCCGGAAATCACCTGATAGCTGTTGCCCTGGATGCTGCCCAGTTGCACGAGGCGTTGGCGGGCGACCTGCATCGGCGGCTGTCCGGGTTCGGCAGGGGGCGCGGGCTGGTCGGGGTTGGGTTCGGCTGCTTCGGCGACGTAGACGAAAGTTTGTCCAGCAATGCGCGTGACGGCGGCAGTGGGTACTAGCAGACCGGGCTGGCTGCTCCAGATGACGCGGGTGCGGACGAGTTGCCCGTCGCGCAGGCTGCCGTCGTTGCTAAAGCTGGCCTTGGCCAGAACCGACTGCTCACCGCTGCTGACCTCCGGCGAAACGAAGCTGATGCGTCCGCGCAGGGCAGGCTGTCCCTGTTCGTCCAGCATTTCGACCGGAAGTCCGACCCGGAGCTGGCGCGATCGCTCGATAGGCACGGCAATGTTCAAATCCAGCGTACCGTTCTGAATAATGCTGGTGAGCGTGGTGCTAGGTGTTACCAGGTCGCCCACCTTCACCGGGATATTGCCGACCACGCCCGCAATCGGCGAAAGCACCTGCCGATCTTGCAAATCCTCTACGGCAACGTTGCGATCTGCCTGGGCGCGGGCAATTTGGGACTCGGCTTCGCGCAGCGAGGCTTCGGCAGCCTGCACGTTTTCTTCGGCTGCCCGACGGCTGGCGATCGCCGTGTCGCGGGTATTTCGCGCTCGGTCTAGCTCTTGCCGCGACAGTGCGCCGGCCGACACCAGCGATTCGATGCGGCGATAATCTGACTCCGCCAGCGTGACATCCGCTGCTGCGCGGGCAACATCTGCTTCGGCCGCTCGCAGCCGTGCAATGGCTGTATTTCGAGATGACTGTGCCGCTTCTAGATCGGCGATCGCCCCGCTCACCTCTGCGCGGCTGCGATCAGCCCGCAGTTGCACAATCGGGGTTCGCGCCTGCACTACATCCCCCGGACGCACAAAAATTTCCACCACACGCCCATCGGCTTCGGGGCGCAGCACAACCCGATCTTCCGCCTCCAGCGCTCCGACAAACTCTGAAGTTTCTACCACCGTGCTGGCCTGCACCGTTTGCAGTTCTACAGGCATTGGTGGCGGCCCGCCCTGCATTCCTGGCGAACCGCCCCGGCAGGCCCCAGCCGCTACCGACAGCAGCAGCGCAGCACTAAACAGCGAACCTCGACGCAACACCTTCACGCTCATATTGAAACCTGAAATTAGCGAAATAAACCCCAAACAAAGACGTGAACACTCTAGTCACGAAATGCCGCTGGAACTGCGTTGCTAGCGCCAAACCATAACAATCAAGAAGTCACCAAGCGCTATCTCAAAAATCCCAACTCAAAAACTCCAACCTGAAAGTTTCAACCTGAAAGCTTCAAAGCCGTGCGCTCAGGATTTTCACAGCGATTTTCACGATTCTCTTTTGCAAATCTAAATATTGATTCATGTATCGCGGGAATGGTTAAGTAATTTAGCGGGATCGCCCTGCTGCGGCATCCTCCAATCGGGTTACTCCCATCAGGCTTTGGGGTTGGGGCAGGCTCCGGGAAAGCAAGTTTTGGCGATGAAGAATACGGAAGATTCCCAGATGGGAATCCTAGAGGTGTCGTGTTCAATTTGATACCTCATTGTTTTTTGAGGAGTACGAGTCATGACGGCCGAGAACCTCCTGAAATCGGGCATTCAAGCAGTCAAACGGCAGCAATATGCAGCGGCGATTCAAGCGCTGATGGCTTGCTGCCAGTCCACCGATCGCCAGTCCAAGCTCTATTTCCAGGCGCAGATGTGGCTGGTGCGGGCTTATTACGACGGTGGGCAGGCAGAGCGGGCGATCGCCCTTTGTCAGCAGCTCAGCACCAACGCACCGCCCCAAGTGCAAACCTGGGCCAGAAACCTGTTGCCCACACTATCTGCTGCGCCTGCAATCGGCCCGGAAACCGCTGGCTCGGCCGCCACCGACGCGCCCACTGCCGACCTGCCCACGCTCAGTGCCGAGGAAGCCCTTGACCTGTTCAATCGGGGCAACCACGCGCTGAAAACCAAGCGCTTTGTCGAAGCCGTTGAGCATTTGGAAACGTACTGCCGATCCGCCGATCCGCATCATAAGGATTTCGCACAGGCGCAGATGTGGCTGGTCAAGGCTTACAACGGCAATGGGCAGACCGAAGCGGCGATCGCCCTCTGCCGTCGATTGCTGCACCACGAAAAAGAATTCGTGCAGCTCTGGGCCCGCCAATACCTCAACACGCTGGCTCCCGAACCCGAAGCCGAAGCAACCCAACTCGAAGCACCCCTCACCAACGCAGCCAGCCTGCATCCCAAAATCCAAACTCCAAACTCCAAAACCCAAAATGCCCAACCGTCCGCCCTCAGCCCCACCAAAACCCGCGCCCCTCGCGGTGGAGTCTCGCTAGTGATGAAAGGCGTGGCCAGCAGCCTGGCCCTGGCATCGGGCATGACGATCACGCTGCTGTTTGGCATGGTGTTTGCGCTGTGCCTGGCGCTGCTGTTTTTGCATGGCAGCAACAACCCCACAGCGGGGCTGGGTCTGGCGCTGATGGCAACCCTGCTCTTCAACGCCATTATCTTTTTCCTGTCGCCGCTGATTATGGATGCGGTGCAGGGCTGGCTCTATGGCACGCGCTGGGTCTCGCTGTCGGATATTGAGCGGCGCAGTCCAGAAGCGGGCCGCGTCATCCGCACCGTTTGCCAGCAAAAGAAGCTTTCGCAGCCGCGCCTGGGGCTAATTCCCGACGACAACCCCACTGCCTTTACCTACGGCTCGCTGCCCAACACGGCGCGAGTGGTGGTGAGCCAGGGCTTGTTTAAGTACCTGGACGATGACGAAGTGGCCACGGTCTACGCCCACGAACTCGGCCATGTCGTGCATTGGGACTTTGCCGTGATGACGCTAGCGGCAACGCTGGTGCAGATTATGTATCTGCTTTACTTGTATCTGCGAGAGGCGCAGGACTGGCTGGGCGACAGCGAAATGGCGCGACGGCTCAAGCTGGGGACGCGGAGTGTGGCGATCGCCGCCTACGTGTTCTACGTTCTAGGCGAATATCTGGTGCTGTATCTGTCGCGCACGCGAGAATATTACGCCGACCATTTTGCCGCCGAGGTGACGGGCAACCCCAACGGACTGTCGCGGGCGCTGGTGAAAATCGCCTACGGCATTGTGGAAGAGGGACAGCGCAACCCCCAGCCCAGCAAGGTGCTGCAAGGCACTCGCACGCTGGGCATTGCCGACAGCAGCAGCGCCGGATTCACAGGCACGGCCTACCGCGTGGCAGCAAGCCCGGTGCAGGTGGGGCGCGTCTTTCTCTGGGATATGTTCAATCCCTGGGCGGCCTGGATGGAGCTAAATTCCACTCACCCGCTGACGGGCAAGCGCGTCCGCGCCCTCAGCACCTACGCCGAACAGCTTGGGCTGGGTGCAGAGTTTGACATGGCGCAGGTGGTGCGTGAAGGGCGCGGGCTAAACAAGACGCGGCTCTATGGCAACTTTGTGCTGGATGTGCTGCTGTATTGGGCGGACTGGATTGGCTTTGGGCTGGGGCTGATCGTGGCGATCGCCCTCTACCAAAGCGGTGCGAGCAACCTGGGGGCGATCGCCGCGCCTGCACTGCTGGGCGGCGGCATCGGGCTGCTGTTCAAAACCTTCGTCATGTATCCCGACTTCAACCGCGCCCCGGCGATGGACATACTCACGCTCATGTCTGACCCCTACGCCAGCCCGCTGCGGGGTCGTCCGGTCAAGCTAAGCGGCGAAATTATTGGTAAAGGCGACTCTGGCTATGCCTATGGTTCAGAACTCAAGCTGCAAGACCCGACGGGGATGATCTTACTGCGCTATTCGTCCCGCTTTGGGCCGCTGGGCAACTTCTTGTTTGGCGCAAGTCAGGCCGAAAGCTTCATTCACCAGTCCGTCCATGCGCTGGGTTGGTTCCGACGCGGCATGATACCCTGGGTAGACCTGATTCGGCTAGACTGCCCTGCCAAGTGGACGGTTCGCAGCTATCACCGCTTTTGGAATCTGCTGTTTGGGGCGCTGCTGATTGGGCTGGCGTTTGTGCTGCCGTCGGTGCTGGCCTAGAGCGCGGCGCAGGCGGCAACGCTGGCGGGAATCTATCTTGTACCGATTGGCGATTTTGGATTGGCGAGTTTGGCTAGCCAGTCAAGCCTCGGTCGCTTCTCTCGTCTAAAAGTGCATCGCTTGCAAAAAGATGAGAGACAACCAGGGTATGATTCTAGATTGAGTGATTTACCAAAATTAGCAATTCCAATGGCAGAAACCCTCCTGTTCAACGCCCTGCGTGAAGCAATTGACGAAGAGATGGCGCGTGACCCGTCCGTGTTCGTGTTGGGCGAAGACGTGGGGCACTATGGTGGCTCCTACAAAGTCACCAAAGACCTGTACAAGAAATACGGCGATTTGCGCGTGCTGGATACGCCAATTGCCGAAAATGCCTTTACGGGGATGGCCGTCGGGGCGGCGATGACGGGGCTGCGTCCCATCATCGAAGGGATGAACATGGGTTTTTTGCTGCTGGCGTTTAACCAGATTGCCAACAACGCCGGAATGTTGCGCTATACCTCCGGCGGCAACTTCAAGATTCCGCTGGTGGTGCGCGGGCCGGGCGGCGTGGGGCGGCAGCTCGGCGCAGAACATTCCCAGCGGCTAGAGGCTTATTTTCAGGGCGTGCCTGGGCTAAAGATGGTAGCCTGCTCGACTCCCTACAATGCCAAGGGATTGTTAAAGTCTGCTATTCGCGATGACAACCCTGTGATCTTCTTTGAGCATGTGCTGCTTTATAACCTGAAGCAGGATTTGCCAGAAGAAGAATACCTGCTGCCGCTGGACAAAGCAGAGACCGTGCGCGAAGGCAGCGACGTGACCATCCTGACCTATTCGCGGATGCGCCACCACGTGATGCAGGCGGTGAAGACCCTGGAGAAAGAGGGGTTTGACCCGGAAGTGATTGACCTGATTTCGCTGAAGCCGCTGGACTTTGAGACGATTGGTGCATCAATTCGCAAGACCCATCGTGTGATCATCGTGGAAGAATGTATGCGATCGGGCGGCATCGGCGCAGAAATTACGGCATCGATTAACGATCGCCTCTTTGATGAACTCGATGCGCCTGTAATTCGCCTTGCGTCGCAGGATATCCCCACGCCCTACAACGGCACGCTAGAGAATCTGACGATTGTGCAGCCTGCCCAAATTGTGGAAGCGGTGCAAAAACTGGTAGCGCTGAAGGTTTAATGATCGCGCTTCCTGCTAAAACAACCCACTAAAACAGAACCACAGCGTATGTCCTGTGTATGTCCTGATGAGCAGCGAGAAGCTTTCAGGGCAGTCTGCGTGATCCATTCCGGTGAAATGCAGAAGAAGACTGGCGTGTGACAGCGCCCCGACGCAGTGACAGTTGGGCGATCGCCCAAACAGAGTTTTCCTTTTGTGGCTTCTGAAACGCAGAGTGGGTGGGGCGATCGCCCAGCGAGTAAGAACAGCATTAGAGAGGTTAGCGACTCAAAAAGCCTTGAACGAATCAAAAAGCCTTGAACACTGTCACAAGGCTGGCTACAAAGCCCCAGATCGAAACAGCCTACGGAAAAGTGAGCTTGGACGGATCAACGACTAAGCTGCTAATCAAGACCCCTTTCACCAGAATGTTAATCTGGTGGGCAATGCGGAGTTCCGAAATCGGCTCCTTGAGCAAGTCTTGAGCAGCAAGGAGGGTTTCGGCGACCTGGCGATCGCGACACTCGATTCGCAGCACGCCCCAGCGGCGAGACAGTCGGCAAGCCTTTAGCCCCTGCAACTGTCGTAGTTCGGCCGGGTTCTCTCGATAGAAGTCGAGGATGAGTCGAGTGAGTTGGGCAAACCAGTTCATTGCAGCGAACCCCTAAAGATGGATTTATTAAGGCAGCACACCTGCAACCGCTCCCCAGCGATCGCCCATCCTCTTTTGCAGCTACCTATTCGGTAAAACGCAAGATTCTGGGGAAACACCTGAAGAGATCGCGCAACTGCGCTTCTTTTCAATACTTTTATTCAAGCGCAGATCAAAAACTCAAACGATGGATTGCAAAAAGATTTAATGCGTGAATTCCTAAAAAAGGGTTTCAAACAGCCTGAAACGGTCTTGGTGCAAGGACTTCTGGAGATTTCTCTGAAGTGATGAAACGTAACAATATAGGCTCGTTTCTTTAAGAAATGAATCTCTAAAAATCGGAACTTTGCTTTCATTTTTGTTACGAAGTTTGATATTTCAATTTGTAAATAAGCTCTGCGAATACTAATAAATTTCGTAACGTCTTGAGTTTAATTAAATTAAGCAATCTGTACCGATACTCCTGTCAGTACTTATACTCCTGTCAGTACTTAATTGATACTTAATTTGTCCACTTATTTGTCCTGCTAGAGTTGCTGCATCTGCGAAGCCTGATTAGGGCATGTCAAAGTCCCGGTAGACCACCGTGCGGTTTCGTCCCCGTCGCTTTGCGTTGTAGAGCGCTTGGTCGGCCTGCGCCATCAGGGCTTCAATGGTTTGCGTAGAGGTGGGAATCTGGCTGGTGACACCAAGGCTAACCGTCACGACTTGCGCGACGCGAGAATACTCATGGGCGGATGCCCAGCGCCCTGGATGCCGAGGCGAATTTTTTCGGCGATCGCCCGCCCCCCTTTAATATCTGTGTTGGGCAAAATCACGCCAAACTCTTCGCCGCCGTAGCGAGCGATCAAATCTGCCGGACGCTGCACGAAGCACTTGGCCGCTTGAGCCAGTTGACGCAGGCAGTCGTCGCCTTCCTGGTGGCCGTAGCAGTCGTTGTAGCGCTTGAACTCGTCTACGTCGAACAAAATTAGCGAGAGAAACTGCTGGTCTCGCAAAAGCCGATTCCACTCCTGGGTGAGGTGTTGGTCAAAGCAGCGGCGATTGGCGATTTGCGTGAGTCCGTCAATGTTGACGAGGGCTTCTAACTCCTGATTGGCTCGAATCAGCATCTCTTCGGCCTGTTTTTGCCGGGTAATGTCTTGCATTTGCGCCAGCAGGTAGAGCGGATTTTGTTGTGCATCTCGTACCAGCGATACGCTCAGCAGTGCCCAGATGATTTCTCCACTCTTGCGGATATAGCGTTTTTCCATCTGAAAGGAGTTTCGCTTGCCGTCGATTAATTCCTGCACCATCGCTGAGTCAGCAGCCAAGTCTTCGGGGTAAGAAACGGCATGGAACGTGAGCGATCGCAGTTCGTCTTCGGTATAGCCCAGCAGATCGCAACAAGCAGCGTTGACCGCTAGAATCTGGCCGTTGAGGGCGGTGATGGAACTGCCCACAGCGCTGTAGTCAAAGGCGGCGTGAAATCTGGCCTCGCTCTGGCGCAGCGCGTCTTCTGCGGCTTTGCGGTCGGTAATATCGCGAATCATCGTCAGCGCTTCAGTGGCGCTGTAGGGCACAATGCGGACTTCTTCATGCTGGAGGCGATCGCCAAACCAAACCTGCTGCTCGTAGACCTGAATCTGCTGCGTGGCAAAGGCCGCTTCTAGATAATGCAGCTTGCGCTGGGCGACCTCCGGCGGCAAAAGCTGGGAAATATGCATTCCCACCGGGTTAATGTCTGGTGGAATCAGGTCAATCAAATAATTCGTCTTGAGATAATTCAGATAAATGCCCTGGGGACTAACGCGAAAAACCAGGTCGGGAATGGCGGCGAGCAAGGCCTGTGTTTCCGATTCTTGGCGCTGCAAGACCTCTGTTTTTTGGGTGATTTCCGACCGCAGGGCGTGGCTTTGGGTGACGAGCGATCGCTCGACCTGTCGTCGCAGGGTGATGTCCTGAAACACAACAATGCAGCCCAGCACTTCGCCTTGGCTGTTGCACAATGGCACTGCCCGCGCCTCCAGCAGCAGCGATCGCCCTGCACAGGGTATTTCCAGATCGTCGGCTGTGCAGCTTTCGCCGCGCAGGGCGCGAGAGCTTGGCAATGCTTGGGTAGCATACGGCCGCCCCGTACCGGCCTTCAAGATTGGACGGGTGTCTTCTAAGGAGGAACCTAGAGACACGCCAAGCATTTCCCGCGCCATTCGATTCAAAAATGCAGCGCGGCCACCTTGTTGATAAATTGCAATGCCCAGCGGCAAGGGGTCGAGCCATGCAGACACTAGCGAAAGGCCGCCCAAATAGGCAGTGGATGTCAGGAGTGGACTTGCTGGGTTGTCATCAAGAGGGCGATCGCACGAGAGTGCCCGGAGCCACTGTTCAAACTGAGAATGATTCATAGACCGCACTCGGCGGATACATACCCCTGGTAAAAACGACTAATCCAGCATCTTCGCTCGTCTTCGCTCGAATGAAGCAGCTTTAATTCCTATATAGAGCAAGCTTGTTCTTCTGTATTGTTCCCAAAGAGTCGATTTGGTCAGAATTTTAGAAAATTAGATTTTAATACTCAGATTAGATTCATCTCGGTAATTTATCGGCGATGTGCCGAGCGGTTGCTGAGGTTTACTAGGTCATGCTCCCAGTAATTATCCTGAGTTTCTCAAAACTTCCCAGAATTGTGGCGAGCGTCCTGCATTAAGCGTAGGCACCCAGAGCGCTTGCAGAAGCTTCTAACAATCTGCTAAAAATCCCCTTAAACTTAGACTTTTATTGTATGTTAGCTTTGCACAAAGCCAGAAGTGTTGAATCTCGATACACAACTTTACAAACCTGGAGATTTTTGGCGAGTTTGAGCTTCTGTTAATGAGAATGGGGTCAATAGTCAGACCAATTCGGTATCACCAGCACCAACGCACAACTTGGCACTACCCGCCAAAATCTTAAGATTCAACACTTGTGGCACAAAGCCTATCCCCGAAAGCCGATACCCATAGGAAGGTGCCCGGCCAAGCCGGTATCTCAACCAAGAGCGATCGCTCCCCGCGTTGCAAAACCTCTGGCAGGGGTCTCCGCAAAATTGCTAACACTCGTTCTGATACCTGGTCTCATGCTGCGCCTCATACCCTCCTCCGTAAAATCTCTGAGGGCATTCGCGCGTGCAGGGGGGCAATCTTTGAGGCTTCTTAAAACGCCAGCAGGCCTCTTATCCCGGAAAGCGGCGGCGGGCCAGAAAGGTCTTAGGAGACGGTGCTGCGTTCGATATATAGGGCTGGCGATGGCGCTGCTGCTGTGGGTTGGGCTGGGGATGGATGGAACCGCGCAGGCAGGGCCGCTGGGCGATCGCCTGGCCCGGTTTCCCGATTGGCAAAGCAAACCGCTCTTGCCCAGCGCCAAGGGCGATCTGGTCTATCCTGACTGGTTTGAGGGCACTTGGGACGTAACCACGACGCTGGTGGATCTGGTCGCGCCGTTGGCCCCAGAGATTACAACCCCTGGGTTTGAGGGCAATCGGCAGTATCTCAACCAGCCAGTGCCATTTCAGGCGCGGTTTGTGGCGACGCTGCCCAATCGCTTTGGGGGGCTGCCGCTGCCGCCGTCGCTGTTGGGCAAGCCGCAAATTGTCGCCGATCGCGCGTTTAACGGGCTGAACCTGGCCAAAGCGTATCTGGACAAGCCCGGTGAAAAGAGTCCGGTGCTAGCGGTGAAGGTTGATCCCAAAAATCCCAACCGTCAGATTACGCTGTTGCGCGACGAGTCCGAAGACAGCGTGCTGGGGGCCAAGGAGCTGGTGTCTACGGTGGTGGCGCGGGGAGTGGAAACGCCTAGCCCGCTGGAGTTCATTACGACAGAGGTCTTTCAGCAGGAGTTTTTAGGATCGCCGCAAATCTACTTCAACACGGTAGAAACCAGCACGGCCTATCAACTGCATCCCGATGAACTGCCCCGCATCACCGCTGACCAAGTGACGGCAATTTATCTGTCGCCCCAAGACCCTGATTACTTTGCGGCGGGCGATCGCCCCGTTGCGCTCTACCGCTATCGGCTAGAGTTTAACCCCGAACCCGGCATAGACTGACCGAAAGGGCGATCGCCGCTGCCGCCAACCCCACTCCTGCCAAAAGCAGCAGCATAATGCCTCGCTGAAGCGTTCGCCGCGCCTGCAACTGGGCGGCTTGCAAAATTTCGTTAGCCTGCTCTGCGGCCCGCAGTGCCGTTTGCATATCCCGCTGGTCGAGGGCCTGGCTGGCCGCCAAAAATCGGTAGTCGTCGGCAGGCAGGTTTTTTCCAGCCGACCAGGTTTGGGCATCGGCCAACGCCTGCCCGCGCAACAGCCGCGACTCGTCCAGTCCACCCGACTGCAACCAGGCATCCAGCGCTGCCGCATAGGGACGCAGCGCCGAGAGTTGCTTTTCGACCCAGGCCGCATTAAACACGCGCTCATAAATCCGGTTGTAAACCTGCAAGCGATCGTTTTGCTTGACCACCAGCCCCGACAGCAGCAGTTCCACCAAATCGCGGCTATCGTCGGCCAGGGTTGTGGATCGCCCGCCGCCTGGGTGTGAAAACATAGAGTGCGGGGATACCGACAGGGTTGCAGGATCTTGCTGGAGAATCTGCTGATAAAGCCCCAGCAGGCGGCCCGCCCGCCGCTCGTCGTTCAAGAGGCGATCGCGAATGGTACGTAAATGCGGCGGCTCGTCCTGAGCGACCCAGTTTTCAATCACCTTAGATTCCACAATTGCCGCCACCTGCACCGACTCAGCGCCGTGATTGGTCAAGATCTCGCGCACGAGCTGCTGCAAAAACGGCGTTTGCAAATCGGGCGTTTCCCACGGGGCGCGTCCGGGCGTAGCGTTTAGCTGGCTGTGCTGGGCCACCAGTTGACACACCTTTTGCGTCAGAAATGGCTGCCCGCCTGTCCAGGCAAGGATTTCGCGCAGGACGGCTCTGGGATGATCGACCTTGCCCTCCAGCCCCATCAGCAGCGGCTCGGCCTCGTCGAGATGGAACCCGGTGAGGGCGATCGCCCGACCAATATTCAGTGGCGTGCGCGTCTTATCAGCAATCAGGTCAGAGGGTGTCGTCACGCCCAGCAGCGCAAAGGTCAACTGCCCCGCATCATGACAAGCCCGCAGTAGCGCAAAAAAATCGTCCGTGTTGAACGACAAACTGAGGATGCTGTCAATCTCATCCACAAAAATCACAATCGGCGATGGCACCAGCGCAGGCAGCGTTTCGGTCAAAAATTCGCCCAGCCGATTGACTGGCGACAAGTCCTGACGCTCTGCCAGCCATTGCCGCAGGGGCACTTGCTTGGCAAGTTGAAAACTCCGCAACAGGCGCATAATCAAGTCGGCATACCACTGATCGGGCGTAATGTCGCGGCTGCCAATACTCGACAGATCCACCACGCCGCAACTCCAGCCCTCCGCATGGAGGCGCTGGGTCGTCCGCACGCGCAGGCTAGACTTGCCCATCTGCCGACAGTTCAGCACATAGCAAAACTCGCCAGCCTTGAGCGCCCGATATAGCTCGTCGTCTGCCTGTCGCACCACGTAGCTGGGTGCCCCTGCGGGCAGCCTGCCGCCAACCTGATATTCATAGGCAGAGGAAGCACTCATAGCAGCGTCTCGGCACGTCGGGATTCTCTTTCAGTATCAAGCTATTTTCTCGCTGCGGCAACTAATTACAGGTTTACTCAATGATGCTGTACTCGTTGTGCTTAATGTTGAACCTATGAAACTTTATTCTTGCCAGGGGCGATCGCATCCAGTACAATCGTCCATCAAGCTGTGAATGACCCCAAGTCAGCGCGGCTTACCTTTCCCCCGAAATTTTGGTCGTTTAGTCATCCACGGCATTGGCAGGTGTTAGCAGCACCCACCAACGCCTGACCCCTCGACAGCTACCGCCTGTCTCAGGGCTGCGTCCATTGTAGGCCGCCCTGTCCCAGTGCTTCACCTCCGGGGGCGGCCAACATTTCGGGGTTTCCTACCCCACTCGTTTCCTGGAGGAAACCCCAAATGCTGACAATCCAATACACCTGGTCGTCCCCATTCTCGGAGGCGACCCAGTTTTCGCTGCCGCCGCTCACCTGCGAACTGCCGCGCCGTCGCCGCCTGCGCCACTACATCATCGGCCTGCCCGAAGACGCGCAACTGGCCATCGACCGACTCCACCTGCTCCGCTACGCCGAACGCTTTGAGTGGACCCGCGCCCTGGAATTTCCGCCCAACGGCATCGTCCTCAACGCCGAGCAACCCGGCGAAGTGTTGCGCTGCCTGCACCGCGAAATGCGGAGCAATCCTGGCGCAAATGAGTAAGAACAGATAAGGGTGATTTTGGATTTTGGGTTTTGGATTTTGGCGGTTCAGTCTGCCTATCCAAAACCCAAAATCCCACGCAATGTGCAACTTTCAATCTGCCCTCATCCCCCAGCCCCTTCTCCCAAAATAAGGAGAAGGGGAGCCGGATTGGAAGTCCCTCTCCCGCTTTGGGAGAGGGATTTAGGGTGAGGGCTACAAAAGTGGGATGCGCCCGTGTTGGACAAGGGCTTAACCAGCATGAGAGACTTATTTTACCGCCTAAATCGTACAGGTGTTGAGGTCGATATATCCACCTTTTCTAAAGCTTGCAAAACTCGAACGGATGGGCACTTTTGTCGAATCTATGCACAGTTAATTGAGCAAGTAAAGCGCAAACAGCCGACCGCGGCTCAGATACTTTTTCCGATTGATTCAACCATCGTTACACTTACCAGCAAGCTATTTTGGCTGCAAGGATATCACCAAGTTAAATTACTGAATGGAATCAACTTAGAGCAAGGATATTCGAGTGAATGCTTGATTCATTTTGGGCAAGGACATGATGCAAAGTTTGCCGATTCGATTAGCACGATGATTCCCGAAAACGGCATCGGCATCATGGATAGAGGCTTCGCAAGCTGGGAATTTCTCGACCAAATGAGTCTCACTCAAACAAAGTTTGTGGTGCGAATCAAGAACAATATGAAGACTGAACTTGACCACGACCGTTACCGCGTGGTTTGGTTCTGTGATTTGGAGAGTCGGAGCGAGTTTCGTCTGGCAACTAATGTCAATGAGATGAGCGACGAAGAAATCAGTGATACCTATCGGCATCGTTGGCAAATTGAGATGTTATGGAAGTTTCTCAAGATGCACTTAAAGCTCGATCGTCTCATCACCAAGAATGTGAATGGGGTGAGTATTCAGATTTATATGGTGCTCATCACGTATTTAATCTTATTGTTAATCGAAATTCCAGCATTCTATGGCAGTGAATTGCTCGACAGCGTTGTATTTACAACTGGAACTGAGCCGTCGCTGCTCAATGGTTCATTGGAGCTACGATCTGCTGCCCGAAACACTCGTATGACTCTTGTAAGCTAAAATGTAAAGTTTTCTATCTGGATTCAACACTTCTGCTTCAGTAAATGTCTTAAATGCCTTAAATATTCAGGTATTTGTGGAAGCCGGGACAGGTATCCGGCCTCAGGGGCAAGATGGAATTTATTAAGTTCAATCAGAGATTTCTGACTTCTTGCGGATCGTGGTTCATCTCTACCTAAGTCTCTATCGTAACATAGATATTTTTCTATGTAGGCGACTCTCTATAGTAGGTGACATTGCATCTTTCGGCAATGCTCAAGCTGGACGACTTAACTTTCCAAACTGCTCTGGTTTTTTTTGCCTAAAGATGAGATTTTAAGGAGGTGATTTGATCTGGAGCCGCCTTGCAAATGGGGCAGGTAGGTTCTTACGGATTTCAAGGTTCGTGTTTAGGTGTGGCTGTTTTCAGAATTGGTTCTTCTGAGCAGGTTTGATTTATCTATGTGATTTCTTGTGTACGGTTTCTCAGCTCCGTGTCTTTCTTGAAGGGATGGGCGCGATCTACTCCTGATGCCTTGCCGTTTTGAGATTCAGGAATTAGGCTCGGGGTTGAGACGAAAGCATGGGATATCCGTGTACTGCACGGTGCGTTTCTAGACCCCCTTTCACCAAGCGAGATACGTAAGCAAAATACACGAGCAACGTGAGCAGTCGCGTCGTGCAAGTGTCAATATCAGTCTGCGATCGCCCATTGGGCTTGTCCTTTTCAGCGTTGTGCCGCGGGTTTACAGGCTCTAGCGAGAACGTTGCCTTTGCCGCGAGGCTTTGCTCTAGCCCAGTGGAATAGCCGTTTGAGCAGCGCTGAGTTTCGGCAGTCGAAGCGAGCGCTAGCTTGCCCTAGCGATGCAGTGCTGGAGTTGCTGTACTGAAAATGTGGGCCAGCCCAGACCGGGTAATGGCTTCAGCTTATGTAAAGGGTTGATTAATTGCGCTATGAAGTGTCCCCAATGCAGTTCAAACCAGATTCGGAAGAATGGCCATCGCCAAGGCAAGCAGAATTATCTCTGCAAGTGCTGTGGTCGCCAGTTTGTAGAGTTCTATTCCCAGCGGGGATACTCTGAAGATGCCCGCCAGATTTGCCTGCGGATGCATCGCTCTGGCATTAACTTTCACGAGATTGAGCGGCTGACGGGCATTAATCACAACACAGTGATTAACTGGGTGAAACAGCAAGAGATGTCTTCACTGCTCAGTATGGATGACGATGCCCTGCTGAGCAGCTAGACGGCTGTCTAGGTGGCTGGCCAGCCAGATTAGCCCTGGCAGGCTCAGGTTAATCACCAGCAGGCGCACCAAATGGGAGGCGGTGACTAGCTCCACATCGTGCTGGAGCGAGAGAGCAATCCAGATCATTTCTGGGGAGCCACCGGGAGCCGCAATCAGCAAGCAAGTGAGCCAGTCCCAGGGGGTCAGCGCTTTGGCGATCGCCGCCGTGAGCAGCCCCGCACTAAAGGTCAGCGTGACCGGGATGATGGCCCGCGCTAGCGTGCCAAGCGTGATGCGTGGGCTGTTTGCCCAATATTCGCCAATCGTTGTGCCCAGCAAAATCTGACCCACCACCTTGAGCAGCGGTGGCAGGTTAAAGCTGGCATCAGCGCCGCTGGGCAGTCCGGCAAACCAGTCCGCAAACCAGTCGGCAAAGCCCAACGACTCGAACCCCAGTCCTACTAGGATGGGGCAAAAGAAGGTGGCAACGGGAATGTTCAGCCGCGTGCCCAATTGGGCTGCGAGGGCTGCGGCCGCCAGCACAGCGGCAAGCTCTAGACCATTGCCTAGCGTCAGCCAGTGGGCATCGGGCAGTAGCGCTGACAGGGTGCTGCGTAAATCGGTTGTGTGGGGCACCTGCGCCACCAGCGGAATCACTGCAATGATTGTGGTGAAGCGCAAAAGCTGCACCAGCGAGACGAATGCGGTGTTTTTGCTATAGTCGGCAGCGATGCTGGCCATCACGCCGATATTGCCAGGGGTCGTCGCCAGTACGCCCGTGAGCAGGTCTAATTTCTCTAAACGGGAATAGAAATAGCCAATCACCCCGCCGCTGACCAGGAGCGTCAGCCCCAGCAGCACCAACACAGGAATTTGCGCCGACAGGCTGGATAGCGTAGATTGCCGGATGGAAAAGCCAATCGCCAGGCCAATGAGCACCTGGCCAATTTTTCGCAGGGTTTTGTTGGGCAGGGCAGGCCGGTGAAACCAGGTGCGATCGCCATAAAACACCAGCGCCCCAGCTGCCACACCGCCCAAAATCCACGCGCCGCCACTCAGCCCTAACCTGATGAGCGCGATTCCAATCACACCCGCCAGCATCACTTCGGCGATCGCCCGCAACACCTGAACCCCAAGGCTAACTTCTAAATCGGCGGCGATCGCCTCAATCGTGTCTTCAGGTGGATCAATCCGTGGTGCAGTCGGATCTGTCATGCAGCAAAGGCAGGAGGTGAGAGAACTCGTCCCTGGCATTGAGTGTATAGCATTCACGATCCGCCAACCCCTGACGATTGACCGACATTTCTGAAGCCGTCTGAAGCCGTCTGAAGCCGTCTGAAGCCATCTTGAGGTTGAGAGTCAGGATGGCGACAGCAATGGGGCTATGGGCGGAGCGTCTCACTCAGTTTGTCAGCAATTCCGGCGATCCAGATTTCGTCTTGGCGGGTATAGCTGCGGGGGGCGTTGGCGGCCAGAATCATCACGCCGCGATCGCCCATCGGCTGGCAAATCACGCCCTGGGTATTGTCGGGTAGATAGTCAAACTCAATCTTGCCGGGATAGAGTTGCAGGTTCACCAGATAAATTGGCTTCTGGGTATCCAGCGCCCGCTGCACAATGGGGCCAGGGGTTTTCATGACTTTGGGACTCAGCACACCGCGCCGCAGCAGCACGCGCCCGTCTTGCCAGACGACGAGCGATCGCGTCACGGTATTGGTCAGCAGCAGATGCGAAGCCCAGGCCAACTCTAGCTTGGCAGCATCGGGCAGATCTTCTGCCAGGTCAAACCCTTCTTCGCCGTTGAGGATGACCGCATCGGGCGATCGCGGCTGGATGCGCTGCCACAGCAGCCCCGTGAGAATGAGCACTGCGCTCAAAATCACCCCCACCACATCCGACCGAGCCTGAAAATCCGTCAGATTTGACGTAGCCAGCCGGTTAATCAGCAGTAGCGTGCCGCCCAGCCCGCCCACCGCCAGCGGCATCAGGCGCAACACCCGGTTTGGATCAGCCTTGCTCACAAGATTTGCTCAACGCGCAATACCTAGCCTAAAACTGCGTAAAACTGCATAAAACTGCTCTAAACTTCGCCGTCGCTCTTTTCCTGGAAGCCCCGCACAATCCGCGATAGCTCATTCTTCTCGTCTACCGAGATGCGTGTCGGCGAGCCGCTGATGATCCGCTCAAAGTTGCGGAACGAGTCCTTAATCTCTGGCCCATTCTCGCTGATGATATATTCGCGGATGCCCTTGTCATGCCAGGAGCCACGCATCTTGAACACGTTAATGGCGCGAGACATTTCGCCGCGAATCTCCACATATTGCAGCATCAAAATCGTGTCTGTAATCGTGGAAATGTGGGAATCGGTAATCGAGTGCGACCCCATGAACTGATCTGTGGTGTTGGTAAAGAAGCCCGTAATCTCCTCCTGCTTGGCATAGCCCGTCACGCCGATCACAAACTGCCGAAACGCATTATTGCTCACGCCCCGCGCCAGAGCGGAGAGCGAGTCGATGGCAATGCGCGACGGCTTGAATTCGGCAATTTCTGACTTAATGATTTGCAGGTGGTCTTCCAGACCCGCCGATTCGGGATAGGCGCAGATGATTTTCAGCAGGCCACGCTGCTCCAGGTCTTCAAAGTCGATACCCCAGGAATAGGCGTTGCGCGAAAGCTGCGCCCGCGACTCTTCATAGGCAAACAGAATGGCGCGTTCGCCGTTCTGACAGGCATTTTGCAAAAACATGCTGACCAGCAGCGTCTTGCCCGTCCCTGTTGCCCCTGTTGCCAGGATGATTGAGTCTTTGAAAAAGCCGCCGCCACACATCGAATCCAGCGTTGCCACACCAGACGACACGCGGGCATTGGAGGAGCGCTGCGTCAGGCGCATGGCTCCCAGCGGGAAGATATTGATGCCCTGATTGGTAATGGTAAAGGGATACTCGCCCTTCATGTGGGTGGTGCCGCGCAGTTTCAGGATCTCTATCGTGCGGCGGCGGCGTTCGCCCTCCAGCACGTTCCGCACAATCACCACATTGTCAGAGACAAACTCTTCGACCCCAAAGCGGGCAACGGGGCCATATTCATCAACGCGCTCTGTCGTCATGATGGTGGTTGCGCCGACCTGCTTGAGGCGAGCCACCAGGCGAAAGATTTCGCGCCGCACGACCGAGACAGCGGCATATTGCTGAAACACAGCCGTTACCGAGTCGATTGAGACGCGCTTGGCTTTGTATTTGCGGATGGCGTATTGAATCCGTTCGATCAGGGCCGATAGGTCAAAGTTGCCGACGACTTCCTGCCCTTCGGGATCGGGCGAGGCATCGAGGATGAACAGCTTGCCGTCGTCGATCAGCTTTTGCAGATCCCAGCCAAAGCTGTAGGCGTTTTTGATGATGTCAGCAGGGGCTTCTTCAAAGGTGACGAAGATGCCCGCTTCGTCGAAGTGAGTAATGCCGTTGTAGAGGAACTGCACTGCAAAGAGGGTTTTGCCAGTCCCAGAGGTGCCGCTAACGAGCGTGGCGCGTCCGACTGGCAGCCCGCCGTTGCTGATGTCGTCAAAGCCCTCAATCATGGTGCGAATCTTCTGGACACCCATGAGAGCCGCGCCGTTCTGCTGCTGTCCAGTCTGACTCGAATCGTTCATACCCAGATATCTACCAAAAATTTAGAAACTTTTAGAAACCTTGAAAACTCGAAACGAAGATTCAATGAGGTTTGCTGCTGGAATCGATGGGGACTGAGGAGGCAGCTTTAGAAGACACGGGTAGCCGTGTAGACGGGCGATCGCCCATCCCCGCACGCGGTCTAAAAACGCAGCCAGTCCGGTAAAAACGCAGCCAGCACCCCCCAGAAATCCCAGACACTCTAGATTTCTGCTTCCTCTTCACCCAATTCATCATACAGAAGGTCAAGGCCGATCAAGACTTTTTCTCGGTCAGACAAATCGCCAATGATCTTGCGGACGGGGGGCGGCAGAATCTTAGCCAGAGTCGGCGTTGCCAGAATTTTATCTTCTTCGGCAAGCTGGGGGTTCTTCAGCACGTCAATCACTTTGAGCGCGTAGACCCCCTGAAACTCATTCTCCAGGATGTGGTTCAGGGTTTTCAGCGCCCGCACGGAGTTCGGAGTATTCCCGGCAACGTAGAGCTTGAGGATGTAGGTCTTTCTTAGGGGACTCATAGGTTGATGGGAAAGGCAATCGAATAAAGAATATTGATATAAACCTGGGCGGATAGATAGCGAGATTTGCAACGAGCCAGCAAGGTTCAGCGGGTTCAGGCTTCGCGAGAAATCGAGCGGCGATACATTTCGCATAAATGGGCAATCACATCAATCAAAGTCAGCCGATAGTCAAGCAGAATTTCGTCGTTGCGTCCCTCCAGTTTGAGCTGTTTGGCAAACTCATCCATTAACTCCATATGAATCTCAACGACCTGCGCCACTGGCACGTCGGCAAAAAATGCCAGGTTCACGAAGTTATCGATTTTTTCGTTGAGCTGTGAGTCTTCTATAAAGTAGCGGAGAATGATCTCTCGGTATTCGGCCTTTAGTTGTTCCAAAAATTCCTGCCGCTCTGGGGGGGGCATGTGTCGAAGGAAGTTTGCGGAATTACGCTTGTAGTAGACCCCCAGGTATCCCAGGCGTTCGCTCAACTTCTCAGAGAGACGACGCTGCTGCTGAATCAGAGAGGAATGGGTCGCAAGCGTGCTGACCCGACTGGTGGTGGACAGAGATGGACTGGAGGGGGTCGCAGATAGCTTGAGGAATTGGTTGATCGCCTTTTCGGTTAGATGTTCTAGCTCGGAGAACTGGGTTACTGGGACGTGTAAAATCGCCGAGTGATAGGCAAAGGCATCGGCTTCTTTGAGCAGTTCGTCGGAAATTGCATCGGCAGAGGGCGCGGGCTGGAAGGGTTCTGGCTCCAACACAATGGCAGGTAGAAAGATACTCCTCTGGCGAAGCTGAGAGAGGGCTGTTTTGAGGTCGGGGTTGTTCTCAAACAGCAGACAGTCGACCTGACGCTTTTCACGCTGAACGTAGTCTAAAAATAGGTCGAGTTGGTGGAAAGACGTGACCTGACATCGAGAGCGATCGCCCCCGACCATCATATCGCTTTGCCAGACCTGCAAGAGTGAAGGGAGCAGGCTCTGGGGGTAGATTAACGCACAGAGAGAGAGCAAGGGCTTGAGTCAGGGATCGCGATGAGCAGGTCAGTGAGGATGTCAAAAGTTTTGAAGAACTCTGTAAATAAGGTATGATTCTTAGGACAAGATCTTCGAGAAACGCAATATTTAGACCAATGTTAGAAGTTTAACACTAGTTATCGGAGCAAATGTTTTCAATCCCTGGATGACACCACGATAATGAGTCTATGGGGTTGAGTGGGTTCAGTTTACAGCGCTCACCGACCCGGCGTTCTGGCTTGGTGCTATGCCCATTCCTCGATTGCGCGATTTTTTGGAACCAGCGGTGCAAGTCTCTATAAAAGAGACGCTCATTGGGCTGATGGCGCACTGTCAGCAGCAAGAGACCGGCGAGGCGATCGCCATCGATGAGCAAGGGTTGCCATTGGGTCGGCTGCAAATCAGCCGTATCCTGTCGCTCCTGCATCTAGACTTGCCCGCAGAGTTGGCTCCACCGCCAGACATGAGCCTGGAAGACCTGCTGATCGAACATCCTGCGCTGCTACAACCCATGACGGTGCTGCCAGCCGATTGGGCGGTGACCGAGGGATGGCATTGGCTCCATGCCAGCGATCCGCCGTGGGTGCTGGTGGATGAGGCAGGCAAGGTGCTAGGCACAGTGGATGCGATCGCCTTTTGGCGACATTTTGCCGTGTTGCCCGCGCAGGTCGATGAGCAGTCTGCGTCTGCCTTTCCCGACTCTCTGACCGCTCCAGCATCGCAGTTCGACAAACCGCCGCCTTTAGATGCCTCCAGACTGCCCGCAGTCGGAACCGGCAAGGGCGCGGGCCATCGCCCCTGGCGAATTGCGGTTGGAACGGCCGTCTCGCCACCCTCAGGGCGACCCCGACACCCGGCTCCGCTTGCTCAGGGTGAAACATCGCTGGGGACGGGGCTGAGGGGGCTGGTCGAGGGGCTGCCTGTACCCATGCTCTTGTGGCAAGCGGATCGTGGAACAGTCGCCTGTAGCCAGGGCTGGCAGCAGGACATTGGTGAAGAACCGAGAGTGCTGGAGGCGATCGCCGCAATGGAGGCGGCCGGGGTTGCCCAGGTGGAGGTGCGGCTGCCGCCGTTTTGCCATCTTGGAGCAGGCCCATCTACGGGGCGATCGCCAAAACCCTCGGCAGTGTGGCAGACCCACAGCCCCGCCCATAGTCTCACCCATAGCCCTACTCAAAAAGCCCATACGCTGCACCAGCAAGTTCCCAAAGAGCCAACATCAACCCCTCCTAACCGCGTTTCTACCCTGCCGCCCTCGCCTTGGCCGCGCCATCTTCATCCCCAGGATGTCCTTTCTGATAGCCCCGACGAGGAATATTTTCCTGATTGCGTCTGGCAACTCACCCGGTTCTCGTTGGGCAAAAGCAGCACACCAGACCTCCATACCCTCTGGCTGGTGATGGCTCAAGACGTAACCGAGCAGCACCAGATGGCGCGAGAGTTGGCCGCAAAAACTGCTGACCTGGCCCAGCTTAACCGCCTCAAGGACGAGTTCTTATCCTGCATTAGCCACGAGCTAAAAACCCCGCTGACCGCAGTGCTGGGTCTATCGAGCCTGCTTAAGGAGCAGCTAGTTGGGCCTCTGAACGATCGCCAGGCCCGCTATGCCCAACTGATTTATCAGAGCGGTCGCCACCTGACGCTGATTGTGAACGACATTCTGGATCTGACCCGGATTGAAACCGGGCAGCTTGAGCTAAATCTGGAATCCGTCGAGCTAGCTTCTCTCTGTCATCGAGCCTATGAGCAGGCCCGCCAGCTTCATCAGGAAGTCTCTGTGTCTGAAGCCGGAAAAGCTGCCGAGACGCTCGAAGAACCAGAATTTAGCCTGAGCATTCAGCCAGGGCTGAGCGAAATGACAGCGGATGACCTGCGGTTGCGGCAAATGCTGACCAACCTGCTCTCCAACGCGCTCAAGTTTACGCCGACGACGGGCAAAGTCGGGCTAGAGGTTGCCACCTGGGATGACTGGGTGGCTTTTACTGTCTGGGATACGGGCATTGGCATCGCGGCGGACAAGCAGCACCTCATCTTCCAAAAATTTCAGCAGCTTGAAAATCCCTTAACGCGGCGGTTTGAAGGCACAGGGCTGGGATTGGTGCTGACGCAGCGCATTGCCCACCTGCACGGTGGCGACATCACGTTTGTTTCTGAGGAAGGTAAGGGCAGTCGCTTTACGCTGCTGCTGCCCAGAGATTTGCAGCCTCACCCGACAAAGCCGCCGCTCAAGGTATCCCGCAGGCTCCAGCAGCGGCTCGTGCTGGTAGCCGAATCGGGTACAGCTCGCATTGAGGTGTTGGATGCTGGTTTGCGCCAGTTGGGCTATCGGGTGGCGATCGCCCGCAGCGGCACCGAAGCCCTGGAAAAAGTGCGGCGGCTCCAGCCTGCGCTGGTGATTTTGAACCCGAATCTGCCGCTGCTGTCGGGCTGGGACGTGCTAACGCTGCTCAAGGCCGGCCTCGACACTCGCGCCACGCCCGTCATCTGGAGCGGCAGCACGGAGGAAAAACCGAGGGCGATCGCCTATGGAGCTAGCGCTTGCCTCAGTCACCCCATTTATCTTGAGTCTCTTCGCAAGAGCATTCTGGAAGCGACCCAGACACCGGATGAGTTGTCGCCGCTCCCCGCCACCCGCCTGACCGTGCTGCACTTACGTTTGTCACCTCAGTCGCTGGCTGCCAACGGCCCTAGTGTGTCGGAGCTACTGCACAGCTACCCCTACCGGGTGGTGGAGGTGAGTGATCTCGACCAGGCAGATTTGCTGGCGCGGGTCTGGAAGCCCCATGTGGTTGTGCTAGAAGGCAGCCTGCCCGATCCCACGGACTATTTCAATCATCTCTATGAACATACGGTGCTGAGTACCGTGCCGATGATTACCCTCACCCCGGAAACGACCCAATCTGCCAACCGCGTGCCAGGGCTGACGGTGTTTCCCTGTCTGGCACCGCTGACCCCCGTCGATGCGTTTGGCGCGGTCGAAGAATCGGCGCTGTTTCAGGTCATTCAGGTGGCAAGCGGGCGTGGGTGAGTCTTGGAGTTCGGTTCTCGAAGGCATCTCACTCGTCCATCCTGTGGTTTTCTGTCACGTTTTCTAGTGCCTGCCTATGCTCCTATTCCATATTACGACTCAACCCCAATGGCAGCGGGCCCAGGCGTTGGGCGAATATCGGGACCCCAGTTTGGACGCAGAGGGCTTTATGCACTGTTCCACCGCAGCGCAAATTAACTGGGTGGCGAATACTTTCTTTGTGGGGCAGACGGAGTTGGTGCTGTTATGGATTGAGGGCGATCGCCTCCAGTCTCCGCTTCAGTATGACGAGGTAGCGGGCGTGCCCGTTGGCCGCCACTTTCCCCACGTCTACGGCCCGCTAAATTTGGATGCCGTGGTGCGTGTGGAGCCGCTGCAACCCAACACGGACGGATTATTTGCGATCGCCCTTGCGCTTCAATAGTACGTTTCGTGCTGGAGTACGTTTCGTGCTGGATTCTGTTTAGTGCCTATTAGTGCCTACTAGTGCTTAATCTATAAATTTGGGATCTGGCGGCAAGTCGGCAGAAACAGATTGCAACTGACCGATAGGCAGGGGTGCTTTGATCACAGGCGCTTTGATCAACTGCTGGGCGATCGCCTCTAGCGCAAGACTGAGCGGATGGTCGGGATAGGTCGAGTAAAACAGCCCACTGCTGCCCAGCGCTAGCATTTCATTCACCATCGGCAAAACGCCAATCAGGGCCTTGCCATAGCTATGCTCCAACTTGCGCCAGACTTCCCCCAGCCCATAGGCAGGCGGCACCTGGTTAGCCAATAGCCAGACTTGAGGGACTTCCAGCGTGTGGGCAATGTCCATCCGCACGGCCAGGTTTTGAAACTCGGTCGCATCCAGCCCCAGCACCAAAACGACTGCATCGGACACTGCCATCCAGAGCATCGTGCCTTCGTCCAGTTCGGGGTAGGTGTCGATGAGCAGGAACTCTAGCTCCAGTCGCTCTGCTACGGTGCGGAGGCCCTGCCCCAGAGGGTCGGGGTCATAGCCCTGCTGAAGACACCGCTGCACATCTCGCACCCGCAGGTCTGGGGGCACCAGACACAGGTCGCCTCCTAGCAGCAGCAACATGCCTGCGCCGATGGGGATTGCATTGGAAGCACTGGGGAGGGGGCGATCGCCCGATGCATCACCACTCGGCCACTCGCGCCACACGTCCTGATTAATTGCCAGATCGTCTAACGCAGCCGTTCGACCAAACAAGGCATGAATTCCTGGCATAGCGCCATCGGCATCCAACACGCCCACACGATAGCCCTGGGTGGCAATGCAAGCTGCCAAGTTTGCCGTCAGATTGGTTCTGCCGACACCGTGGCGGCAAGACTGGAATGAAATCAACGTGGGCATGGAGGCAAAACCCCGTTTTTTCATCAGTATGACGAAGATTTATAGAAATAGGACTCATTCCTGCCAGAGCGGCTGAGTTTCTGATTCAGGTGCTTAGCACTGCCTTCGCCTGATTTTGTAGCAGCAGCCCATACTCCAGCCCCTCCACCACCGCCTGGTAGGACGCTTCAATGATGTTGGTAGACACACCCACCGTTGTCCAGCGCTGGTGTCCGTTGCTCGACTCCACCAGCACACGGGTTTTGGCAGAAGTCCCCGCGCCGCCATCCAAAATTCGCACTTTATAATCTGTCAGGTGGAACTGGGCGATCGCTGGATAGACATTCACCAGCGCCTTCCGCAGCGCCGCATCCAGCGCCGACACAGGGCCATTCCCCTCAGCCGCCTCCAGATAGTCTTTACCGTGAATGCGAACCTTAATCGTTGCCAGCGCGTAGGAGCTACCATTGTTCATCTCTGGAGCCATATCACACCGCGCCTGAAAACCCTGTAGCTCAAAGAATTGCTGCCGCTGCCCCAGCGCCTCCCGCATCAGTAGCTCGAAGCTGGCCTCCGCCGCCTCAAACTGATACCCTTCGTTTTCCAGCGTTTTCAAGTGCTGCAAAATATGGCGACAGGTGGGGTCGTCTTTTTCTAGCTCAATCCCGAAGCTGCGGGCCTTGGCCAGCACGTTGCTCAGTCCTGCTTGGTCAGAGATTACAATGCGGCGGCGGTTGCCCACCTGCTCTGGGCGGATGTGTTCGTAGGTCAGCGGGTTGCGCTCTACGGCGCTGACGTGGATGCCGCCCTTGTGGGCAAAGGCAGAGAGTCCCACAAACGGCGCGTGGTCGTCTGGGGCCAGGTTCACAATTTCGCTAATCAGACGGCTGGTATCAGTCAGCTTGGCCAGTTGCTCTTCGCGGACGCAGGTATAGCCCAGCTTTAGCTGAAGATTGGGGATTAGCGTACATAAGTTGGCATTGCCGCAGCGCTCGCCGTAGCCGTTGATCGTGCCCTGTACCATGCGTGCGCCCTCGCCCACAGCCGCCAGAGCGTTGGCCACCGCCGTGCCAGAGTCATTGTGGGTATGGATGCCGATTTGCGGGGCAGGGCGATCGGGGTCGAGCGGGTGGCTAGCCCAGTGATTGACAATATATTTTGAAACAGCGCGGGTAATCGTGGCCACATCTTGGGGCAGCGTGCCGCCGTTGGTGTCACAGAGGACGAGCCATTCTGCCCCTCCGGCGATCGCCGCGCCCAGTGTTTCCAGCGCATAGTCAGGATTTTGCCGATACCCGTCAAACCAATGCTCTGCATCATAGATCACGCGCCGCCCCTGGCTGCGGAAATAGCTCAGCGTATCGCGGATCATCTCCAGGTTTTCGTCCAGCGTCGTCTTCAGTCCCTCGACGACGTGCAGATCCCACGACTTGCCAAACACCGTCACCCAGCGCGTCCCCGCCGACAAAATCGGTTGCAGCATCGGGTCTTCGGCCGCGGTGCGCCCCGGTCGGCGAGTAGAACAGAAGGCCACAATTTCCGCCTGAGACAGCGGTTCTTCCTTGATTTGCCAGAAAAACTGTACGTCTTTGGGGTTGGCCCCTGGCCAGCCGCCTTCGATAAAGGGAATGCCCATCTGGTCAAGCTGGTGGGCGATTCGCAGCTTGTCTTCTAGGGAAAGCGACAGCCCTTCTCGCTGGGCCCCGTCGCGTAGGGTCGTGTCGTAGATCCAGATAGGTTCAGCAGTAGTCATCGAGAATTTCAAGGGTTAGAGGATAGGAATTTAGGATTTGGGAAGGATAAACCTTGCGTTTCCCAAAGGCTTAAAAAGATTTTTCATAAAGACGCTCTTGGGGAGGTGAATGCAAGCTAAAAAGGAATGTTAAAGTTCAGATGGACAAATGTATTTCAGTATTCGTGTATTCGGCTAGTTTTATTCGGCTAATTTTGCAGATTTGTAGATTTTCAGTGCCTTAGACAGTGCCCTAGATAGCGCCTTAGCACAGTTCCCTAAACAATAACCTTAGACCTCAATCTTGGGGTGTCATCAGGTTGATTTATCCCAATTTCTCTATACCATTGCCTCCCAGTGCCCAGCCTATGCTACCCGTCCAGGCTCCAGGACAATCGTTTGAAGGCGGAGAAGGAACCCTTCTCTGTCAGATCCTAATACAGCAGGGGATTGACCTGCTTAACAATCGGTTCAGTCTGGTCAGAAGTTTGATCAACCGTTTGAACAACCGTTGCAAACCAGGCAATTGCGGCACCTGTGCTGGGCAGCTATGCAAGGCAAGCTGGCTCTGGGGTTGGCAGGAGCGGAGGGATGCATTGCCATCTCTCCATTCTCTCACGAAGAATTGGCGGTTGGCTTGTCAGACTGAGGATTTGGGCAGTTTGCGCGTGAAGGATGACGGGTTTTGGATGGCGATCGCCCCTTTGGATATCGCCCCTTTTGATATTAGAGGGCGCGTCCAAGGGGCTAGTTCTGGGAGCAGGTCATGGTACTAACCGCTGAGTTTCTCGGATTCATCATTGCCTTCCTCATCCTGGGTGCCTTGGTCAACATCTTGGCCAAAGACTGGTATCGCTACCTAGGCTTTGGGCTGCTAGTGTTTTTTGCGCTGACGATTTTCCAGACCCGCTGGCCCATCTCGTTTACGCCACCATCCCTGCGTCCAACGCGAGACCAGCCTCCTGCGGCTCAGGCTCCTGCTAACCTGCCCTCAACCCGGACTCGAATTAATCCCCAAACCGTTCCCCAAACGACCAATCAGGTTCCCAGTCGCAGCAACCAGAACACAGGCGGGCCCATCTACGGCGATGGCCCCATCTATGGCGATGGCCCCATCTACGATGGCACGGGGGGGCCGTCCGGGGTCTATTATGGCGACGGCTATTACTACGACGGAACCTACTATTACGACGACGGCCGCGGCCCGGTTCGAGCGCTGTGGTGATTCGACAAAATTGAGGCTGACGTAATGCCGCAAGCTATCGAAAGCCAGTCGTCCGGCATAGACTTGAGAAAGCGAGATAGGAACGCAGCACAATTATGTCGAGTATGTCGAGTGAAATCTAGAGGGGGCTAACTGCATGAATACAATCTCTATCGTGGGTTTCATTCTTATCATCCTGGTGTTGGGTGCCCTGATCAACACGCTGGCAACCGGGGCGGTGCGGCTGATTGCGTTTGCAGTGCTGGGGGTGATTGCCACGCTATTGCTCTCCAATGCGGTCAGGAATCCCTCTGCGACCCTCTCGCTACCGAGGCTTCCCAATATCTTTCGCACTAGTCAGCAGACCCAGCCTGCTCCCAGCCCTGCTGCGGTTGGGGGTGAAGCCACAACCCCTGCTGGAGAAACCCCCGTTCAGCAGGCTCCTACCTCAGTCGGCGGTGAGGCTAGCTTCTCGCCTGATCCTGGCAGCTTTCCACAACCAGACTCGACCTTTCAGCCCCAACCTGCCCCAGCCGCGCCAGCGCAGACACCTGTAAGGGGTCTATGGTAGGGTAGTGGACTGTTTTATCCCTTCCCTCTGCTGTGGATATGAACTCGGCCTCTGATGTGCTGATTATTGGCGGCGGTGCTATTGGACTGGCGATCGCCGTAGAGTTAAGGCTGCGGGGCGTGTCGGTGACCTTGCTTAGCCGCGATTTCAAACAAGCCGCCAGCCACGCCGCCGCTGGAATGCTCGCTCCCCGCGCCGAGCATCTCGACGGGCCGATGCTCGATCTGTGTTTGCAAAGCCGCGCCCTCTATCCCGACTGGACGCAAAAACTCGAAGACTTGACCGGACAATCTACAGGCTACTGGCCCTGCGGCATTTTGTCCCTAGAACTCGGCATTGAGGGTTCGTCCCCACGCCAACGCGCCCCATCTGCCCTCTCCTCATTCCTCCCCCTTATCTCGACACTGCGTCCATCCACCTGGCTCAGCCGGGGTTGGGTGACTGCGTTGTGGGGGGCTGGTGGTATGCGGAAGATGGGCAGGTGGATAATCGGGCGCTGACGCTAACGCTGCGGCTGGCGGCAGAGTCGCTGGGCGTAGAAATTCATGAAGGCGTGGAGGTGCTGGGGCTAGAGCAGCGCGGGGAGCAGGTGGTCGGCGTGCAAACGAGTGCGGGACTGTGGCGATCGCCCCACTATGTCCTGGCGACAGGAGCCTGGAGCCGGGCCCTGCTACCCGTGCCCGTGCAGCCGCGCAAAGGGCAGATGTTTTCGGTTGCGGTTCCCCCCAGTGCAATGGCCAGCGCAACGGCCGAACTGCCACTCCAGCAGGTGCTATATGCGCCCGGAGCCTATATTGTGCCCCGGCGGGATGGGCGGATTGTGGTGGGGGCAACCAGCGAACCCGTCGGCTTCATGCCTGGAAACACGCCTGCGGGGTTGAGGGATCTGCTGGCAGGGGCGATCGCCGTCTATCCTGCCCTCCAGCACTTCCCGATTCAAGAAACCTGGTGGGGCTTTCGGCCCGCAACGCCAGACGAGATGCCTATCCTCGGCCCTAGTCCCTGCGATAACCTCACCCTCGCCGTTGGGCACTACCGCAACGGCATTTTGCTCGCGCCGATGACTGCCCGCCTGATTGCCGACTGGGTGTGTCATCAGCAGGCTGACCCGCTGCTGGCCGCCTTCTCTTGGCGGCGATTTCAAGCGGTCGCTGGCTCGCGGTCTGCTCCAGTTCCCCAGCCATCTGCCTCCCAAGCCTCTCCCCCATCCTCAAATTCCGCTGCCATGATCCAAGCTGCCACCCCTGCTGACCCGATTTCCGCCGAAGCTCCCCTTTCGCCTGCGGCAACGCCTGACCCAAAGCCGCTGATCATTGCTGGACGCGAGTTTCGGTCGCGGTTAATGACGGGTACAGGCAAATACGCCAATTTCGACCTGATGCGCCGCAGCATTGCCGCCAGCGGCAGCGAGATCGTGACGGTGGCGGTGCGCCGGGTGCAGACCAACGCGCCAGGGCATGAAGGCTTGGGCGAGGCGCTGGATTGGAAAACGCTGTGGATGTTGCCCAATACCGCAGGCTGTAAGACGGCAGAAGAGGCGATTCGAGTAGCGCGGCTAGGCCGCGAAATGGCCAAGCTGCTGGGGCAGGAGGACAATAACTTTGTGAAGCTGGAAGTGATTCCCGATGCCAAGTATCTGCTGCCAGACCCCATCGGCACGCTGCAAGCCGCCGAGCAACTGGTGAAGGAAGGCTTTGCGGTGTTGCCCTATATCAACGCCGACCCGCTGCTGGCAAAACGGCTAGAAGAGGCAGGCTGCGCGACGGTGATGCCGCTGGGTTCTCCGATTGGCTCTGGTCAGGGCATCCGCAACGCGGCCAATATCCAAATCATCATCGAAAACGCCAGCGTGCCCGTCGTGGTAGACGCAGGCATTGGCACGCCCAGCGAGGCCGCTCAGGCGATGGAAATGGGAGCCGATGCGCTGCTGATCAATACGGCGATCGCCCAGGCGCAAGATCCCGTCCTCATGGGGTACGCGATGGGACTCGCCACTCAGGCTGGGCGCATCGCCTACCTGTCGGGACGCATCCCGGTAAAAGGCTACGCCAGCGCCAGCTCGCCCCTGACGGGAACGGTAACGGGGTGATGGAATGGGGTGATGGAGCGATAGAGCGATCGCCCTCTGCCCCTAGCCGCCAAGTCCCCCCGTCGGCTCTCGCCCAATCAACTCTGGCAAGCGTCCCGTACCAGGGAGGGACTTGGCATCGGTGGTGGCCATGTGCCCGGTGTAGAATGCGCCGCCTTCGATGTCGATTGCGCCAGCCGTTACGTCACCTTCTAGGCGGGCGGTTTTGCTAACTGACAGCTTGCCGTCTACCAGCAGTCGCGCTTTGACAACGCCGTGAATAATCAAATTGCGGGCGTGAATCTCGATCCCTTCGACTAACCCGGTGTGAGACACTTCCATATCGCCCAACACTTCTACATTGCCGTGGACAATCCCATCTACCCGCAGATTTCCTTCCAGGTGAATATCGCCATTGACTTCACATTTTTCACCCAAATAGGTCAATGAGCCTGATGAAACCGCTGGCTTGCGTGCAAAAAACATCTTTCAATACCCCCCAAACTGAGTTGCGTTGGCCCTCTACTCTGCACGAAATAAATTGACTCCTCTAGGCAGAATTCTACAGCAGACCCGGCTTTGCACTATCAAAGCAGATACGTTAAGCAGATACGTTTGGCTGATTGAGAAAGTCAACGTGACATCCAGAGATACCCGAAGAACCCCTGACGCGGTGGTTTAAGACGTAGATGCGCTGCTTCCAGCTAAATCCTACTCCAGATAGTCTTTGGGGTCGATGGGCTGATCGTTGTAATACACCCCGTAATGCAGGTGGGGGCCACTGGAGCGTCCAGTGCTGCCTAGGTAACCCACAAGGCGATCGCGCTCGATTTTCTCCCCCGCCTCGACCTCAACCTTGGTCATATGGGCATAGAGCGTACGATAACCATAGCCATGATCGACAATGACGTGGTAGCCGTAGCCGCCCTGCGACCAACCCGCCGTCACAACTCGCCCCGGAGCCGTTGCATGAATCGGCGTGCCGTAGGCTGCGGTAAAGTCCATCCCCTGGTGTAGCTCGTAGCCGCCGCCAAAGGGGTTGCGTCGTAGCCCAAACTCAGAAGAAATCTCCACGCCTCGCCCTTTTAGCGGAACTCCCTTGGGGCGTGCGTCTTCGCGGATCAGCGTCTTTTCCAGCGCAGGCTGCACCCGCTGCTGCAACTTTTGAAGCAATCCAGGAATTTGTGCCTGGGCTGCTTGCAGCATCAATTCTGGCGGCACTGCCTGCGAGAGTCCACCCTGGAAGTTGCTGCTTTCAGACTGCCGAACGGGAGGACGCAGGGGGCGATCGCCCGCCGACGCTGGCTCATCACCGCCACCCTCATCGTCCATGCCGGCCCGCTGCTGCAAGTCGCCAATCTGCGCCTCCAGCACCTCGACTTGCTCTAGGATTTCCTTTGCCTGCTCTGCCAGCGCCGAGTTTTCCTCCGTAAGAGAGTGATTTCGCTGGGTGTAGTTGTAAAAAACTTTGCCAACTCCGACGATGGGGATCGCTGCAACCACGGCTAGAGTCGTCAGCACAGCGGCAGGGCGAAAGGTGATTGTGAGGGGCGATCGCCCGGTGCAGGCAATCATCAGCGTGTAGCGTTTTGGGATACGTGGGTTCATGGAAGCTCGAACAAACAACTCTGCTCTAAATTCTTAAAACAGAATTAAGACCTACTGAAACAACGCCTGAGAATACCAACAAAAAGGCAATCCCGCAACGGGGATCGCCAAGCCACAAGCTTTTCAGCCTGCAAATTATAACGCTTGAAATTTGCGAAAACGCCATAAAAATTGGGATGAAAGAGCGAACTCCTCCATCCCAATCTGATGAATTCAAACTCAGCAAAGCTGAATTAGCAAAGCTGAATTGAAACAAACCCTAGCTGTTGATTGCTGGAGCCGTCAGCGCCACAGGCACCGCCTCACCCGAAGCCAGGTCGAGGGGGAAGTTGTGAGCGTTGCGCTCGTGCATCACTTCCATGCCCAGGTTGGCGCGGTTCAGGATGTCTGCCCAGGTGTTGATCACACGACCCTGGCTATCCAGCACCGACTGGTTGAAGTTGAACCCGTTCAGGTTAAACGCCATCGTGCTGATGCCCAGCGCCGTGAACCAGATGCAAACGACCGGCCATGCACCCAGGAAGAAGTGCAGCGAACGGCTGTTGTTGAAGCTGGCGTATTGGAAGATCAGCCGACCAAAGTAGCCGTGAGCAGCCACGATGTTGTAGGTCTCTTCTTCCTGACCGAACTTGTAGCCGTAGTTCTGCGATTCAACTTCGGTCGTCTCACGCACCAGCGAGGAGGTCACCAAGGAACCGTGCATAGCGGAGAACAGGGAGCCGCCGAACACGCCTGCGACGCCCAGCATGTGGAAGGGGTGCATCAGGATGTTGTGCTCGGCTTGGAACACGAACATGAAGTTGAAGGGTGCCGCTGATGCCTAGGGGCATCCCCGTCGGAGAAGGAGCCTTGCCCGATCGGGTAGATCAGGAACACCGAGGTGGCAGCGGCCAGAGGTGCGCTGTAGGCAACGCAGATCCAGGGACGCATCCCCAGGCGGTAGCTCAGTTCCCACTGACGACCCATGTAGGCGAAGATGCCGATCAGGAAGTGGAAGACGACGAGCTGGTAGGGACCGCCGTTGTACAGCCACTCATCCATAGAAGCAGCTTCCCAGATGGGGTACAGGTGCAGACCGATGGCGTTGCTGGAAGGAACCACTGCGCCGGTGATGATGTTGTTGCCGTACAGCAGGGAACCTGCAACGGGTTCACGGATGCCGTCGATGTCCACGGGGGGAGCAGCGATGAAGGCGATGATGAAGCAGGTTGTTGCGGTCAGCAGGGTGGGAATCATCAGCACACCGAACCAGCCTACGTACAGGCGGTTGTTGGTGCTGGTGACCCAAGCGCAAAACCGCTCCCAAGCCGAGGCGCTATCGCGCCGCTGAATGGTTGTAGTCATAATAAATGCGATCGAATTGCGAATGGATAAATGAGACGGGTTGGCATAAAACCTTCCCGTTCTTTGCATAATAGTTACATTGAGTCTATTCAGCTAAGGTTCTTCACATTTATTTGTAAGTTGATAGGCTCAGGTTTTCTTTAGAATCGCTGCAATTTAAATCATGGAATTCCAGACAGAAGGGTGGATAAAGATTCTGGCTTTTTCCGAAGGGAAGCTCATGGCTTTGTATCGGAATGTAAAGTAGGCGATCGCCCCTTAATTTATTTCAATTTGTAAACAGGCCGAATTGTAAACCAGCAGGTATCCACACGCTGGGTTGAGCCATCCCTAAACCCATTGCAACCGATGCTGCATATAGCCAAAGCCCACTGGCAGGCGATTCGCGCCCATGCCGAACAAACCTACCCGCAAGAATGCTGTGGGCTGCTGCTAGGACAGACGGCATCGACAGGCGATGAAACGATTCGGACGGTGGTAGAACTGTGGGCGGCTGAAAATGCCTGGAACCCAGAAGCCGCTGCGCTGATTTCAGACCTGCTGAGCCAGTCTCAACTCGCAAACAGCAAGCGCGATCGCTACTGGATTGATCCCCAAGAAATGCTTGCCGCGATGAAACACGGGCGCGATCGCCAGCTCGACATTATCGGCGTGTATCACTCCCATCCCGACCATCCCGCTGTGCCCTCAGAGTGCGATCGGGCGATCGCCTGGCCACGCTATTCCTATATCATCGTGTCTGTTTCCCAAGGCAGTGCCCAAGATTTACTATCCTGGAACTTGGATCAAGACCATACCTTTCAGGCAGAACCCCTCATCTGTTCTGAATAATTGTGATGCCAAGATAAAGTGTGGCGGGATGTTGGAAGGTTGGGAGTATTGGAGTCGTAATCTGGTGGAAAGATTCTAACGAATCGATGGAATCAGTTTTAAGCAGAAACGGATATGAGGAAGGCAAACTCAAACGCTCCCTCATCTCGTCTGATTCATCACTCCGTTACCCCAAAACCTTAATATCCTGTTCTAACTCCTAACCCCTAAAACCTGATACCCAAACCCCTATGCTCAATCCCAATCTGGACGAGATCCAGTTAACCAAAGACGACTACGAACGATATTCTAGACACCTGATCCTGCCGGAGGTCGGTGTAGAGGGGCAAAAACGGCTGAAGGCGGCCAGCGTCCTCTGCATCGGCACGGGCGGGCTGGGTTCGCCGCTGCTGCTCTATCTGGCGGCGGCGGGTATTGGCCGCATCGGCATTGTGGATTTTGACGTGGTGGATCACTCCAACCTGCAACGGCAGGTGATCCACGGCACCTCTTGGGTCGGCAAACCCAAGATTCAGTCCGCCAAAAACCGGATTTTGGAAATCAACCCCTACTGCCAGGTGGATCTTTACGAAACCCGCCTCAGTTCCGAGAATGCACTGAGCATTATGGAACCCTACGACATTGTGGTAGATGGCACCGACAACTTCCCGACCCGCTACCTGGTGAACGATGCCTGCGTGCTGTCGGGCAAGCCCAACGTCTACGGCTCTATCTTCCGGTTTGAGGGACAGGCGACGGTGTTTAACTACCAGGACGGGCCCAACTACCGCGACCTGTATCCCGAACCGCCACCACCAGGACTGGTTCCCTCCTGTGCCGAGGGC